>JBJTTE010000179.1:0-8919 GCA_046080005.1 Erythrobacter sp. | reverse complement strand
AGATGCTGGAAAAGTTCGATAGCACGATGGTGGACGTGGCAACCGAAGTAGTTATTTCTGAGAGAGCGAAGCGGTTGCCAAAACGACACCAATGACTGAGGAGCAGCGCCCGCACAGCGCGAGCCACGGCAGGTTGAGCGCGTGGGTCACCGCGCCATTTCCCATATCCGGTCCCGACGCCACAGCCCCCAAACCCCGTCTGCGTGCCAACGGCGGATGCAATTCAGGACGAGTGGCATTTCGCGGCTGTCGAAATGGCCTGCGTCGATACCGGCCTGCGTCTCGGCAGCGAAGGCGTCGAACGAGCCGTAAGCTGCCTCGAAGGGTGAACGCGGGGCGATGCGCGCCTGTTCGAGCCGCTGGACGCGGGCAAGGAGGCTGCGCACCGCTGTCATGTGGTCAGACCTCGCCGCGCCGGGACGCCAAGAAGGCCTGCACCGCCTCCTCCTCGCGCTTCGCCACCGACTCCCCGGCGTCAATGTCCGGTTCGGGCAGCGCATTCATCAACTTGCCGCGATGTCATGCTCAAGCCCCCCTCGCCTGCAAGGCATGCCGGCAGGCGCGCGCTGCAAGCGCCATAATCGTGAGCGTGGGGTTCTGGTTGCCCTCCGAGGGAAAAGCGGCGCCATCAATCACATAGAGGCCTGGCACGTCCCAGGTCTGGTTGTGCGGATCAAGCACGGATGTCGAGGGATCGCTCCCCATGCGTGCGGAACCTCATGGATCGAATTTCCCGGCACGCCCTGCCAGCGCACCGGCTCATTCAGCCGCACGCCCAAGAGGTCAGATAGTTCCTGCAATGCGGCGGCGCTGCGTTGTGCGACGTCTCGTTCCATGTCCGAATAGGTTACGTCAATCCGCAGCACCGGGATCCCCCATGCATCGCGCCGATCCGACAATGTCAGCCGGTTGGATGCGCGCGGGTACATTTCCGCATCCGCGACCGCGGTGAAGTAGGATTTTCCGCCAAGCGCGGGAGAGGCATAAATGCGAGCGCCATAGCCACGCGCCTCGATATGACCCTCGCTTTCGCGCGCATCGAAGCGTGGCAGATAGATGCACTTGCCCGCCGTGCTGCCTGATGGCACCGGACCCAAGTCGGGCCCGATCCCTTCGGCCTTGGCCCCCACGTGGTCCATAACATTGGCGCCGAGAGTCCAGACCTTGCACCGATCCCGCCAGGAAAGCGCTCACTGGCCGAATTGAGCAAGATGCGCGTGGATTCAAGGCTGCCAGCCCCAAGCATAACCAACGGCGCGCGCGCAACACGAAAGCCGCCAGTCTCCCGGTCGAAAAACCGCACCCCGGTTATGCCGTCAGAGCTTGCCGGTTCGATGGCAGCTGCGATTGCTCCTTGTCGCAGGCGCAGATTGCCGGTGCTCGCCGCATCACCGATCGCGTCAAGCGGCGGAGCATGGCGCCCGAGCACCGGAACGACGGCAGGATAGCGACCCGTGATGGTATCGATCACCCGCTGCTCGGCCTCGTCCGGCTCGCGTGGATGCGTGATGTAGCTATCAGGGAGCAAAGGCGCGTTCTCGCTGCGTCCCGACAGACCCAGCCGGCGTTCAACCTGTTCGTAAAACGGATTGAGCGCGTCAGGCTCAAACGGCCAGTCTGGGGTGAGACCATCGGATGGACGAAAATCGTGCAAGCTGTGTCGCAGGTACTGGCGACCATGCAGCGGAACAGCAACGCGCCCGCCCAGCCCGTGCGTGCGCAGCCATACGAACGGGCGATCCTCGGGCGTGTCATAGGGATTCGAAATATCATCGACGAACAATCCCGGAGCGCTTGGCCAGGCATAACACCGCACCTGCGTTGCCTGCCGGTGCCGCCCGAGCTTGCGCAAGATGCGCTCACCGCGTCACACCACTCCATGCGGCAAAATCGCCGCAAGCTGGGGATTGCTAAGTGCAGCCAAGGTGAGTTGCAGACTGCGCTGATAAGGTGCGCGCCAGATTGGCATCGGCCATCCCGCATCGAGCACCAACGTCGCAAGCCCGGCGTCTGCCATCAGCGCGGCAGCAAGGCCTCCCGAGGCGCCTGAACCGACGACAATGACATCGAAGACCCGGCCCTGATCGAGCTCATCGGCCGCTCTGCGCAAACTCTCCTTCAATCTGAACCCCGCGTCGCTTGCACCGAATCTGGCCTGTTTCGCAGCATTCTAGGTTAATGGCGGCCCTCTTGTCAGACAGAAATGTCAGTTCAACCACACTGCGCTTTTGGCAATAAGCAAGGTTGGATCACTGATTGTACGCTTTGGGCTGACCTTACCGCGGCAATTCGGAAACCCCCATCAGCGCCTCGTCCACCGCGCGGGCGGCTTGGCGGCCCTCACGGATCGCCCAGACGACAAGGCTTTGCCCGCGCCGCATATCGCCGCAGGCAAACACGCCGTGAACGCTGGTCGCATAGCTCTCGGTATCTGCATCAACATTGCCGCGCTCTGACAGGTCGACGCCTGCCTGCTCAAGCAGGCCAGCCTTGCGCGGACCGACAAAGCCCATCGCCAGCAGGATCAGATCGGCAGGAATGGTGAATTCGCTCCCCTCGACCTCGCGCATCTGGCCACCCACCCATTCAACGCGCACACATTCGAGGCCTGTAACCGCTTCGCCATCGCCGATCACGCGCTTGGCCAGCACGGCCCAGTCGCGCTCGACGCCTTCCTGATGGCTGGAGGAGGTGCGCAGCTTCATCGGCCAATCGGGCCAGGTCAGCGCCTTGTCCTCCTTCTCGGGCGGCTTGGGCATGATTTCGAGCTGAGTCACGCTGAGCGCGCCCTGGCGGTTCGAGGTGCCGACGCAATCGCTCCCGGTATCTCCGCCGCCGAGCACGACCACATGCTTGCCGGTTGCCAGCAGGCTGCCACGCGGCGCAGCGCGCAGTTCATCGTCGCCAGCGACGCGCTTGTTCTGCTGGGTCAGGAACTCCATCGCGAGGCGCACACCGGGCATTTCCGCGCCCGGGATCGCCAGCGGGCGGGCATCTTCCGCGCCGCCTGCCAGAACTATTGCGTCAAAATTCTCCTCAAGCGACTTGAAGGAGAGATCAACTCCTACTTCCTTGGAGGTCTTGAAGGTAACCCCTTCGGCTTCCATCTGCTGGCAGCGGCGGTTGATGAGATGCTTTTCCATCTTGAAGTCGGGAATGCCGTAGCGCAGCAGCCCGCCGATGCGGTCGGCCTTCTCGAACACCGTCACCGAGTGGCCAGCACGCGCCAATTGCTGCGCGCAGGCGAGCCCGGCCGGGCCCGAGCCGACGACCGCAACCGACTTGCCGGTGCGTTGGGCCGACACCTGCGGGGTGATCCAGCCTTCCTTCCATCCGCGATCGACAATCGCGCATTCGATCGACTTGATCGTCACCGGCTGGTCGATGATGTTCAAGGTGCACGCCGCCTCGCACGGCGCAGGGCAGATGCGGCCGGTGAATTCGGGGAAATTGTTGGTGGAATGGAGATTGTCGAGCGCGCGCCGCCAGTCCGCCTCATAGACGAGGTGGTTCCAGTCCGGGATCATGTTGTTCACCGGACAGCCATTGTGGCAGTAAGGGATGCCGCAATTCATGCAGCGCGAGGCCTGCGCGCCAAGCGTCGCATCATCCGGCTGGATGACGAATTCACGGTAGTTCTTCAGCCGTTCCTTGGGATCGATATAGTCACGCTCGCGGCGGTCTAGCTCGAGAAATCCGGTTTCCTTGCCCACGTTTAGTTACCTTCTCATGTTCGAAAGGCCACCCCGCTGTGGCTCTGCGGCGGAGCCACTGAGCCTCGCTCTCCTCCCGCTTGCCCCCGGTTCAAGGCCGGGGCAGGCATAGGGATTGGGGTGGGATAAATTCACTCCGCAGCGACGCTTTCCGCTTCGGCCCGTTCGGCTTCAAGCCGTTTCAGCGCCGCCGCATAGTCGCGCGGCATCACCTTCACGAAACGGTTCAGCGCCGCGTCCCAGTTCGCCAGCAATTCGCCCGCCAGCTTGCTGCCCGTGTGGAGCTGGTGCAGCTCGACCAGAATGCGCAGACGCTCAGCATCGTGGCGGAGCATATCACCCATGCCGAAATCATTCACCGAGCGCGGACGCTGCGAGGGCCGGCCCGTGCCCTCGTCCGCATCCGGTGCGGTGCTGATCGGCAGCAGATCGACCTGGGCGTGGTTGACGAGCTTCGTGAATGCCCCTTCGGGGTCGTAGACATAGGCAACGCCGCCGCTCATGCCCGCGGCAAAGTTGCGCCCGGTCTTGCCGAGCACCACCACTACACCGCCGGTCATATATTCGCAGCCGTGATCGCCAGTGCCTTCGACCACCGCAATCGCGCCCGAATTGCGCACGGCAAAGCGCTCACCGGCAACGCCGTTGAAATAGGCCTCTCCGGCAATCGCGCCATACATCACCGTATTGCCCACGATGATGTTGTCCTGCGAGGCACGCGGGGCTTCGGCGGGCTGGCGCACGATGATGCGGCCCCCGGAAAGTCCTTTGCCGACATAGTCATTGGCATCACCGACCAGATCAAGCGTGACCCCGTGCGCCAGCCACGCGCCGAAGCTTTGCCCGGCAACGCCTGTGAGGTTGATGCGGACGGTATCGGTCGGCAGGCCCTCATGCCCATGGGCCTTGGCGATTTCGCCCGAGAGCATAGCGCCGACTGTGCGGTTGACGTTGCGCACTGCGTAGGCGAGCTGGACCGGCTGCTTGCTATCGATCGCCGTGCGACAATCGGCAATCAGCTGATTGTCGAGCGCGCCGCCAAGACCATGGTCCTGGACACCGATCTGGCGCAGGCTCGCGCCGTCCTTCAGCGGCACCTGATGGAGAATGCGCGAAAGGTCTATGCCCCGCGCCTTCCAGTGGCGCTGCATCCGCCGGGTGTCGAGCCGGTCGACCCGGCCAACCATCTCAGCCACCGTGCGGAAGCCCATTTCGGCCATGATCTGGCGGAGTTCCTCGGCAACGAAGAACATGTAATTGACCACGTGCTCGGGCTGGCCGGTGAAGCGCGCGCGCAGCACCGGGTCCTGCGTGGCCACGCCGACCGGGCAAGTATTGAGGTGGCACTTGCGCATCATGATGCAGCCCGCCGCAATCAGTGGGGCGGTCGCAAAGCCGAACTCGTCCGCGCCGAGCAGCGCGCCGATGGCAACATCGCGGCCCGTGCGCAGCCCGCCGTCAACCTGCACCGCGATCCGCTCGCGCAGATCATTGAGCAGCAGCGTCTGCTGGGTTTCAGCGAGGCCGATTTCCCACGGCGAACCGGCATGCGTCAGCGAGGTGAGCGGCGATGCACCTGTTCCGCCATCATAACCGGCAATCGTCACATGGTCCGCGCGCGCCTTGGACACGCCGGCCGCGACTGTGCCGACGCCGACTTCGGACACCAGCTTGACCGAAATGCGCGCGACCGGGTTCACATTCTTCAGATCGTGGATCAGCTGCGCCAAGTCCTCGATCGAATAGATGTCGTGGTGCGGCGGCGGCGAAATCAGCCCCACGCCCGGCGTCGAGTGCCGGACTGCGCCAATCCGCTTGTCAACCTTGTGCCCGGGCAGCTGGCCGCCCTCGCCGGGCTTGGCCCCCTGGGCCATCTTGATCTGGATATCGTCCGAATTGACCAGGTATTCGGTGGTCACACCGAACCGCCCGGAGGCGACCTGCTTGATCCGGCTGCGCATCGAATCGCCATTGGCCAAGGGCTTGAAGCGGAACGGCTCTTCCCCGCCCTCACCCGTGTTAGAGCGCCCGCCGATGCGGTTCATCGCAATTGCCATGGTCGAATGCGCCTCGTGGCTGATCGACCCGAGGCTCATTGCTCCGGTGGAGAAGCGCTTGACGATCTCCTTCGCCGGTTCGACCTCGTCGAGCGGGATGGCCGTATCAGCCAACTTGAACTCAAGCAGGCCGCGGATGGTCAATAACCGTTCCGACTGCTCGTTGATCGACTTCGCAAACTCTGCGTAGTTCTTGGGATCATTACCGCGCACCGCATGCTGAAGCTGCGCGACGTTTTCGGGCGTCCACGCGTGCTCCTCGCCGCGCAGGCGGTATTGGTAGATCCCCCCGACATCGAGCATCCCATCATAAAGCGGGTTGTCGCCATAGGCCTGCGCGTGACGGCGCAGCCCTTCCTCGGCGACTTCAGCAAGGCCGATGCCTTCAATGGTGGTGGGAGTGCCGGTGAAATACTTCTCAACGAAGGCGGTCGAAAGCCCGACCGCGCCAAAGATCTGCGCGCCGCAATAGGACTGGTAGGTCGAGATGCCCATCTTGGACATGACCTTGCGGATGCCCTTGCCCACGCCCTTGATGAAGTTCTGCTGCACCTTGGCCGCAGGCAGGTCTTCGTGGCGCTTGGCGCGCAGGGCCTCGATGGTTTCGAAGGCGAGATAGGGATTGATCGCCTCCGCGCCGTAGCCCGCGAGCACGCAGAAGTGGTGCACCTCGCGCGCCTCGCCCGTCTCGACGACGAGGCCAGTTTGCATGCGCAGGCCCTGCCGGACGAGGTGCTGATGCACCGCTGCGGTCGCCAGCAGCGCGGGCATCGGTACCCGCGCCTCGCTCTGCCCGCGATCGCTAAGGACGAGGATATTGTGGTCCTGCAGCACCGCTTCGGTCGCGGCCCAGCACATTTCTTTCAGCGCCATTTCAAGGCCTTCAGCCCCGGTGCTGGCATCCCATGTCATGTCGATGGTGGCGCAGCGGAAGGCGCCGTCCAAGGCCTCTTCAACCGAGCGGATCTTGGCCAGATCCTCGTTGGTGAGGATCGGTTGATCGACCTCAAGCCGCTTATGCGTTCCGGCATCCCGGCCCAGCAGGTTGGGGCGCGGGCCGATCATGCTGGTGAGGCTCATCACCAGCTCCTCGCGGATCGGGTCGATCGGCGGGTTCGTGACCTGCGCGAAGTTCTGCTTGAAATAGTCGTAGAGCAGCCGCGCGCGGTTCGAGAGCACGGCGATGGGCGTGTCGGTGCCCATCGAGCCGACCGGGTCATCGCCCTCCACCGCCATCGGTTCAAGGAAGCGGGTGATATCCTCCTGCGTATAGCCGAAGGTCTGCTGGCGCTGCAGCAAGGTGCCTTCCTCTGCCGGAATTGCCGCAAGTTCGGGCACGATACCGGTGATGTCAGCGAGCTTGTACTGCGCCTGATGGAGCCACTCGGCATAGGGCTGCGCATTGGCGAGATCGGCCTTGAGCTCGTCATCTTCGATGATGCGGCCCTGATCGAGATCAATCAGCAGCATCTTGCCCGGCTGAAGCCGCCACTTGCGCACGATGTCGCTTTCGGCAAACGGCAGCACGCCGCTTTCCGAGGCGAGGCAGACGATGTCGTCCTTGGTAACGCAGAAACGCGCGGGGCGCAGCCCGTTGCGATCGAGCGTTGCACCGATCTGGCGGCCATCGGTGAAGCACACCGCTGCAGGCCCGTCCCAAGGCTCCATCAGCGCGGCGTGATACTCATAGAAGGCGCGCCGGGCGGGATCCATCAGCGCGTTGCCAGCCCACGCCTCGGGCACGAGGATCATCATCGCGTGCGAGAGGCTGTACCCGCCCGCGATAAGCAGTTCCAAGGCGTTATCGAGGCACGCCGTGTCCGATTGCCCATGCGGGATGATCGGCCACATCTTGTCGAGATCCGAGCCGAGCAGCTCGCTCTCCATCGTGCGGCGGCGCGCGTTCATCCAGTTGACGTTGCCGCGCACCGTGTTGATTTCGCCATTATGGGCGATGAAGCGGAACGGGTGCGCTAGGCGCCAGCTGGGGAAGGTGTTGGTCGAGAAACGCTGGTGGACCAGACCAAGCGCGGAAACGCAGGCCGGGTCGCGCAGATCGTCGTAGAAGCTACCCACCTGGGTCGCCAGCAACAGACCCTTGTAAACGAGCGTGCGGGTGGAAAAGCTCGGAATATAGGTTTCCTTGACGCCGGGCAGATCGTGCTTCTCGGCAAGGCTCGCGAGCGGGTTCTGCACCTGCTTGCGGATGGTCAAAAGCTTGCGTTCGAACGCGTCCTGATCGGCACAATTGGCCCCGCGAGCGATCACCGCCATCTCGATCACCGGCATCGAAGCGATCACGGCCGCGCCCAGTCTGGCGCTGTTGGTCGGGACCGCGCGCCACCCGATAAAGGTCTGGCCTTCCTTGGCGGTAAAGGCTTCCATGCGCTGCTTGACAAAGATGCGCGCCTCTTCGCCCTGCGGCAGGAAGCACATGGCAACCGCATAGTCGCCCGGTTCAGGCAGATCATGCCCGCCTGCTTCTGCCCAGCCGCGGATCAGCGGATCCGGAATCTGGATCAGAATCCCCGCCCCGTCGCCGAGCAACGGATCGGATCCGACCGCACCGCGATGGTCAAGCCGGTCAAGGATCTCCAGCGCCTGGGTGATGATGGCATGGCTTTTCTCTCCCTTGATATGCGCAACCATACCGACACCGCAGGCGTCATGTTCGTTGGCGGGGTCATAGAGACCCTGAGGGGAGGGGTATCCCATGGCATTAGTCCGTTCTGTCAGATGCCGAAAGGCGCGGACCCCGAGGCATGATCGCTCATGCAGGGCACACGCCTGAGGGCCGGTCATGCGAGCGCGCCCGAGCTTCTTGATCAGCTCAGACTTTGCCCGTTTTCGGGTCCCTCATGCCGACAGGAGGCGGGTTTGGCAATGGGCTTGCGCGAAGTATTATTTCTCGCAGGAGTATTCAAACTACCGTTAGATTGCGCAGGAAGCACATTCTCGGGGGCCGAGTTGCAGTTATTGCGCCACTTTTCGGGATCAGGCCGCCCCGCGGCTGCGTTCGTGCTGGGGCCGAAGCTGGGACAGCGCGGTGCGCAGTGGCTCGTGTCGCGCGACAATCAGGGTGAGAATGCGCGACAATCAAGATGAGAATCCGGTGTGGGGGGAACGGCGCAGGGCGTAGCCCGCAGCCG
>JBJTTE010000178.1:0-5013 GCA_046080005.1 Erythrobacter sp. | reverse complement strand
GCGAATGGACAGGGTCTACCCCTGGCGGCTTGATCCGCGGGCCCCAGTGGGTGGTGCTGGCCGAAGCGGCAGCGTGATCCGCCGCTGGGCGCGCGCCGCCCTCAAGGCTCGATGACGATCCACTTGGCCGGGTCGATCTGCCTTGCGACCATCGCGGCAAAGGTATCGCGCGCGGCGGCAAGGCCCGCTAGCCGCTCGATCGCAACGGTGCCGTCGGCGGCCTCAAGGAAGGCATGCCACGCGGCGGCAATCAACCGCCCCCCTTCCTCAACCCCGCGCGCCTTGAAGAAGGCCACAGCATGATCGGGCGCGAAGAACAGCGCGGGCTTGGGGCCGGGTAGCGGCTCCCCGCCCCCGGCGAAGGTCGAGCGAGCCTCGATATGGGTCATCCCCGCCAGCGCAGAATGCGCGAGCGCATCGCCAAAATGACCGTGCACGCGCGCCAAAACATCCGCATTTCCCGCAAAGTCGACGCTGACTGACGGCACTACCGGCAAGCCAGCAAGATCGTCATAGGCCAGCACCTCGTCGTAGAGCCCGGTCGCTTTGACAAAGTCGATATTGCCCTTCGACGTCAGCCCCACCCGCTTTACGCCTGGCGAGGTCTGCTGCGCCACGCTGGCAAGCCCCAAGGCGGTCTTGGACGAGGCACTGGTGACGATCAGTCGCTCTGCCCCGAACCAGTCAGAGCCGCGCAGGAAATACTCGATCAGGAAGCCAGTGCGGAAGAGCGGTCCGAAGATCATCCGCTCCGCTTCGCGCGCCGGATCGTGCTCGGGATCAACGGCAAGACGGGTATAGCTGTTATAGACCGGGCTCATCGGCTGGCGGTGCGCGCTGGCATCGCTGAAGCCACCCGGCGTTACCCGCTGAGGGATCACATCAAGGTGGCTCGCCATCAGCAAATAGCCATAGACCCGCTCACCCACCGCAATCTCCGGATGACGGCTTTCAATCACCCGCGCATGGCCCCACATCGGAACGATGCCCATGCCTTCCGGGGCGGGAAAGAAGTCCCAATATTTGAAGCTGTCGCCCGCCACAGCATAGGTGACATTGTTGGCGGTAACCGAGAAGCTCTCGATTTGGAGCCGAACCTCGCCATCGCCCAAGGGCGCGAGCGGCACCTCGGCCAGCGCGGCATCGGTCAAGGCGCCCTTGTGGACATGCACTTCGGTGGCGTTCATCGCCGTCCCCTCCTTCTGTCTCGCGTCGCCGCCGCGATCCTAGTTGGACCCCGCGCCCAGTTTTTCGCCAATCGCGGTGAAGCGGTCGCCGAAGTCGCCAAAGCGAGCGAGGCAGGCAGGCTCGAAGGCTCCGATCTGTGCCGGTGTCAGCGCCTTTGAGCGCGCGATCATGGCGTCATCGATGGTGGTGCCGGTCTGGCCTTCATAAAGCCCGCTGAACCATGCGGTCGCCAGCATCAAGCCGTTGCGCTCCTCGTCTTCGGTGGCGAGACCGATCCGGTAGGCCGCCCAGATCGCGCAATCAAGATTGTCCTGAGGCGTGGCGGTCTGCGCGATTGCCGGGCAGGCCAACATCGCGCCCGCCGCAGCCGCCGCAAGATAAGATACGCGCACGCCCATCACACCCGCATCGGCATGAGCACATAGAGCGCGCGGGCCCGGTCACTTTCGCGAATCAGCGTCGGCGCGCCAGCGTCAGCCAGGTGCAGTTCCACCATGTCGCTGTCAATTTGGCCGAGAATGTCCTTGAGGTAATTGGCGTTGAAGCCGATCTCGAGCCCCTCGGCGCGGTACTCGGCAGCGAGTTCCTCGGCGGCTGTACCATTATCCGGCGAGGTAACCGAGAGGGTCACGCGGTCCTGATCGAGACCGATCTTGACCGCGCGGGTCTTTTCCGTAGCAATGGTGGCGACCCGGTCGACGCCTGTGAAAAACAGCTTGGGATCAACCTTCAGCAGCTTGTCATTGGCGGTGGGGATGACCCGGCTGTAATCGGGGAAGGTCCCGTCGATCAGCTTCGAGGTAAGGACCACACCGCCCTCGCCGCCCAGCGTGAAGCGAACTTTGCTGGCAGACAGGTCGACCAGCACATTCCCGTCAAGCGCCTCTTCGAGGAGCTTGCGTAGCTCGCCAACGGCCTTGCGCGGCACAATCACGTCCGGCATCCCAGCAGCGCCTTCGGGGCGTGGCAGGGTGAAGCGGGCGAGGCGATGACCATCGGTCGCAGCAGCCTTCAGCAGCGGCTCGTCTTCATCGGTGACGTGCAGAAAGATGCCATTGAGGTAATAGCGCGTCTCTTCGGTCGAGATCGCGAAACGGGTGCGGTCGATCAACTCCGCAAGCAGCCTTGCCGGCAGTTCGAAGCTGGTAGGCAGATCGCCCTCGACGATAATCGGGAAGTCATCGCGCGGCAGCGTCGGCAGCCTGAAATTCGAGCGTCCCGCCTTGACCTCCAACCGGTTGTCGTTGGTGGTCAGGCTGACCTGGCTGCCTTCGGGGAGCTTTCTTGCGATATCGAACAAGAGGTGCGCTGACACGGTGATCGCACCTGCCTGATCGACCGAGGAGGCCGACATGGTCTCGACCACCTGCAGGTCGAGATCGGTCGCCATCACCCGCACGGAGCCGCCCGCGTCCGCATCAATCAGCACGTTCGAAAGGATCGGAATGGTATTGCGGCGCTCTACCACGGATTGAACATGGGAAAGGCACCGCAGCAGCGTCGCGCGTTCGATCGTGGCCTTCATCGCTTGTCCCTTATCGGTCCTGTGTGTTGCGCAGGGGCGAAAGGAATCGCCCTCAAGCGCAGGAATCTCCCCAAAACCTTAGCGAAGGTGACAAAACGGGCAAGTTGGCGGGTTTGCGAGGGGGTATTGGGCTGGGGATAAGGGCGCGCCGACTACTCCAAGGCCCTATCCCAGCATCGCCATGCCGCCGTTCACATGCAGCGTCTCACCCGTCACGTAAGCGGCCTCGCGGCTGGCGAGGAAAGCGACAGCCGCGCCGATCTCGGCGCCCTCGCCCATACGCCCCATGGGGATCCGCCCATTGATCGCGGCCTGCTGCTTTTCATCGAGCGCAGCGGTCATCGCGGTGCGGATGAAGCCCGGCGCGACGCAATTGGCCGTGATCCCGCGGCTTGCCACTTCCTGCGCAAAAGCCTTGGTCATACCGGTAAGCCCCGCCTTGGCGGCGCAATAGTTCATCTGGCCCGGATTTCCGGTCGCGCCCACCACGCTGGTAATGTTGACGATCCTCCCGAACCGCGCGTTCATCATCGGCTTGGCAGCAGCGCGCATCAGGCGAAAACTCGCCTCAAGGTTGATGCGGATCACCTGATCCCACTCCTCATCCTTCATCCGCATGCCAAGGTTGTCGCGGGTAATCCCGGCATTGTTGACGAGGATGTCGATCGTACCGAGTGTGTCCAGCATCGCCGGGATCAGTTCCTCGACCTGCGTCGTGTTGCCAAGGTCGCAGGTAATCTCGACATGGCCGTCATGGTCATGGTGCGGGTAGGCTTCGTTGAGCTCATCGCGAAAGGCACCAAGCTTGGCCGCGTTTGAGCCCGACAAGGCCAGCCTTGCGCCTTGCGCAGCAAGCGCATGGGCGATCGACGAACCAATGCCGCCCGATGCACCAGTCACGAGAGCGTTCATGCCCTTCAATAAGAACATCAGCTAATCTCCTTCGCAAAGGCCTCTAGTTCGGCCATCGTCACAAGGCTGTGAACCATCGCCTCCTTGTCGATCCGGCTGACCATGGGTCCAACCACCTTGCCGCCCAGCTCGACAAAGCTCTCGACCCCATCGGCGCGCATGGCAAGCATGCTCTCGCGCCAGCGAACCCGGCCCGTCACTTGCTCTACCAGCAGCTGTCGCTCTTCCTCTGGGTCGGTGACGGCTGCAGCAGTGACATTGGCATAGAGCGGCAAGGCCAGAGCGCCCGGCGGGGTTTCGGCCAGGGCCTCGGCCATGCGGTCGGCTGCAGGGCCCATCAGGGTGGAGTGGAACGGGGCCGACACATTGAGGACCATTCCGCGCTTGATCCCATGTTCCTTGGTCAGGGCGACGGCCCGCTCGATCGCCGCCGTGTGACCCGACAGCACGACCTGCGAGGGATCATTGTCATTGGCGACTTCGCAAACCTCGCCCTGCGCGGCGGCCTCTGCAAGAGCGCGCGCCCGTTCGAGATCGGCTCCGAGCAGCACCGCCATTGTCCCCTCACCCAGTGGCACGGCAGCCTGCATGGCCTGTCCGCGCAGCTTCAGCAGGCGCGCGGTATTGGCCAGCCCGAAAGATCCAATCGCGCAAAGGGCGGTGTATTCCCCGAGCGAGTGACCTGCGACGCAATTTGCTGTCTCGACCAGCTTCAATCCGAAGTCATGTTCAAGCACCCGCAGGGTCGCAATCGCATTGGCCATGATCGCCGGCTGGGCGTTTTCGGTCAGCATCAGCTGATCGTCCGGCCCATCGCGCATCAACGCCGTGAGCTTCTGCTGCAAGGCCTCGTCGACCTCGCCGAAAACCTCGCGTGCCGCCGCGCTGGCATCGGCGAGTTCTGCCCCCATACCGACCTTCTGGCTGCCCTGCCCCGGAAAAATGAATGCGCGCATGCCTGTCCTGCTTTTTCCTGATTGTGGCGCGCGCCGTTACGTCCGCTTGGGCGGACTGGCAAGGCCGAAGGGCACCACCCTGTTAGCGGACGTATGCCCGATCATGGCACGGCCAAGATAAGGAATGCCGGCGCGCTGGCACCAGAAACGCGCGATGTCTTCCTCGCTCTGGCCGAACTCGACATAATTTTCCGGCACATCTGTCACCGTGCCCAACCTCAATCCGGCAAGGCGCGGGAGCGTTGAGGCAAGGTGGAAGAACATCCGGTCAATTGCATAAAGATGTTCGGATACTTCTTCGACCATCACCACATGGCCGGAAAGGTCTGGCATGAGCGGTGTACCCGCAATCATCGCCAAAGTGATCAGGTTGAAGGCGGCCGCAGGTGTCGTGCCGTCGAGACTAGGCTCGACCCCGCTGGTGTCGCCGCC
>JBJTTE010000177.1:0-4324 GCA_046080005.1 Erythrobacter sp. | reverse complement strand
AGTCCTTGGGCAGCAAGCGCCATGCAATCCCGCCGCGCAGCACATAGAAGATCGCGTTCACCCCCTCGCGCATCGGCCATTGTCGCCGTCGTCCCGTCGCGCGCGCTTGGGGCAGGAATGCCGCGATCAGCGACCACTCGGCATCGCTCAAATCCGTCTGGTAACGCTTCGAAACCCGCGTATGTTGCGCGCGGGTGGCCGGGGTCCACATCATAATCTCCGGGTTGTCTGCAAAACCCCCGGAATCACAGCAACCTCAGCCGCTCAACCCCTTTCGAAACGGCCTCTAAGCCCTGCAAGTATCGGGATGGCACGACGATGCGCTGGTTCATGGGGCTGTTGATCGCCGCAGGGGCGTTGGCCGGGGTATGGGGCGGCCTCATGTCATCGTGGCAGATGGAGACCGGCGTCTCCCCGTTCGAGATTATCCATGCCGACGGATCGGTGCAGCATGCCGAGATCGGCCCCGCATCCTATTGGCCGGAGTGGGCTATTCAGCCCGACGGCGTGACATTGCAGGTGCGCGCGACGTTCGACGAAAGCCCCGGGCAGCTTGGAACCGGCTACGCCCAGCTTCAAGGTTTCGCCAATCCGGCGCAGGTGCAGGCCCGCTATGCCGCGCAGTTGCGCGCGGCGGGCTGGGAGGTGGTGCTTTCGCACCTCACCGTGGCCCTGCCCGAAATCCCGCCGCGCAGCGCCAAGCTTTGTCTGGTTGCGGCCAGCAAGGACAATAACAGCCTGCTGCTGATGGCCACCACCGACACGCCAGACCTCAACCGGTTACACTGGACCCGCGGGCCGCATGTGCCGCTGGCGGGGTCAAAGCCCGGCGCTTGCAACGCGGCTCACTGATCGGCTTCGCGCGCGTCGATCCGGGCCATCCAGTCGCGGTAGATCGCTTCGGCCACAGCGGGCCGCTCCGCTATGAACGCGTGGCTGCCGCCAGGGACCACCGCGAGTTCGGCGCCGGGGGTGAGGGCGACGAAATCCTGCACCGTGTCGATCCGCGCCTCGCCATACTGGCCGACGATGAACATGATCCGCGAGCCATCGACGCGGTGAAGCAGGCCGGAGGCATCGTAGGTCGCCAGCGAGCCTGATGCGCGGAATTCGGTCGGGCCCCACATGGCGTTATAGAGCTTGGCGCTAAACCCTTTACCGCCATAGCGCTGACGATATGCCTTGGCTTCAGGGGGTAGGGCAGGCCGATCCGCCCGGCCAATATAGGCAGCGTAGAAGACCGCCGTGGCCGGATCGCAGACCTTGGCTGCAGGCGGTTCGGGGCCTTCGCAAGCACGAATGGTTGCTGCCACATCGTCGGGCAGATCGCGGATCAACAGGTTGGTGACGGTGATCCAGTGCGAGGTCGAAATGTAGGTGCCGCTCAGCACGGCGGATGCGGTGTGCTGCGGATAGGCAGCGGCATATTCGAGCGCGAGGGCTGAGCCCCAGCTATGGCCGATCACATGCCAACGCGGGATGCCCAGTTCCCGGCGGATCGCTTCGAGTTCGGCAACGAAGCGCTCGGGCCGCCAATTGGCGGGGTCCTCCGGATGGTCGGACATCCCGCTGTCGAGCTGGTCGTAGAGAATGACCGGGCGCTGGTCGGCCAAGCTGAGCAGGCCCCCGAAGCTAACATGCGTGCCTCCCGGCCCGCCATGGATGAAGATAACGGGCGTCGCGCCCTCGCCGATGCGCCCATTGACCCGCGCCCAAATCTTGCCGCCGTCAACCGCAATGCGGTGCTCCGAGGTGGCGACTGACCAGTCGGCGGCGGGATCGGTGGGGAGTGCCGGTTGGGCAGCCACCGCGAGCGGCAGAAGCGCCAAGCTAAAGGCAATCGTTGTCTTGATCATTACGAGAAGATGTCCTCTGCTTTGGAAGGGGTAATTTCACGCTTCTCACGTGCGCGCCACCGCACATGCAGAATTCCAAGCGCAATCCCTGCGGCGACGAGATTAACTCCGAGATTGATCCAGACGGGCTGCTGTTTGCCACGAACAAAGGTGAAGATAACAGCCCCGCCCAGTAGGATTGCAGCATCTACGATTCGCCGGATCAACGGCGTTCTTCCCAAGTGTAGAAGCGCTCTTTTCACGCCGCCGCCCCCTCAAGCAGGCCCAAGAAGGTCGGAAAGCTTGTGTTGATGGGTGACGTGTCGTCGACCCGCACCCCTGCGCGGCTTGCGAGGCCCGCCACGGCCATGCTCATCGCGATGCGGTGATCAAGCCGGGTCGCGACACTGGCGCCTGCAGGTGTACCGAAAAGCGGTTCGCCGCCGGTGCCGTGAATGGTGAGGCCGTCCTCGTGCTCCTCCACCCGCGCGCCTGCCAGCGTCAGTGCGGCGGTCATCGCTCCAAGGCGGTCGCTCTCCTTGACGCGCAACTCTTCGAGGCCGCTTGTGCGGGTGGTGCCGTTCGCCAGCGCGGCGGCGACGAACAGCACGGGAAATTCATCGATCATTGACGGCGCAATCGCCGGATCGACATCGACGCCGCTCAGGCCTGCATGGCGCACGCGTAAATCTGCGACCGGCTTGCCGCCGACCTCGCGGGCATTCAATTCCTCGATATCGGCGCCCATCTGGCGCAGCACCTCCAGCAATCCGGCGCGGGTCGGGTTTAGGCCGACATTCATGATCGTGAGATCGCTTCCTGGCACGATACTGGCTGCAACCATGAAGAATGCTGCAGACGACGGATCGCCCGGCACTGTCACATCCATCGGTGTGAGATCAGCCTCGCCTTGGATCGCGATCACGGTCTCGCCATTCTCGTTGCGCACTTCGAGCTTGGCGCCGAAGCCGGTGAGCATCCGCTCGGTATGGTCGCGGGTGGGGACAGGCTCGATCACCCGGGTGATACCGGGCGTGTTGAGCCCGGCGAGCAGTACTGCGCTCTTTACCTGCGCGCTGGCGACTGGGAGGCGATAGGTGATCGGTACGGCGGGGTAAGCGCCCCGGACCATCAAGGGCAGTGTCCCGCCCGTGCTCGCCTCTATGCTTGCCCCCATCTGTGAGAGCGGATCGATCACCCGCTTCATCGGACGGCCTGACAGGCTCGCATCGCCGATAAAGGTGGTGGAAATTGCATGGCTCGCGGCGAGGCCCATCAAGAGCCGCGTCGAGGTGCCCGAATTGCCCATATCGAGCGCCTGCTTCGGCTCAAGCAGGCTCCCGACGCCCACCCCGTCGACCGTCCAGATGCCATTCTCGCAGCGTGTGATCTGCGCGCCGAAGGCTCGCATCGCGGCTGCGGTCGCCAGCACATCCTCGCCTTCGAGTAGACCGTGGATCGTGCTGCGCCCCAGCGCCAGGCCCGCAAACATCAGCGAACGATGGCTTATCGACTTGTCGCCCGGAACGCTGATCGAGCCGGTAAGTGGGCCCTGCTGAGCGAAGGTATGGCTGGTCATAAGGTCGCGGTCTTTGACAGCGCCCTGCGCTTCTGGCAAGGCGCGCCGCGCAACCGAGCCATGCCCTTGCGAAAGGGCCTGCCGGAACCCACTATTCAATACCAATCCACCCGCGATTTGCAGCTATTTGGCCCGCTCGCCTTTGAGGGCCGGCCCGATTTGAGGAATGACAATGGCAAAGCCCGAATGGGGTACCAAGCGTACCTGCCCCAAGTGCGGGGAACGGTTCTACGACCTCGGCAAGGAGGATCCGGTCACCTGCATCGCGTGCGGTGAGACTTGGATGCCCGAGCCGGTGCTGAAGTCCAAGCAGCCGATCCCCTTCGAGGAAGTTGAGAAGAAGGTTGATGTCGATGCCGACGCCGATCTCGGCGGTGACGATGATCTGAGCGATCTCGAGGACATCGAGGATATCGACGAGGATGGCGATTCGCCCGACAATGACGTCGATCTTGGTGGCGACGATGACCTTGGAGTCTCGACCGGAACCGGCGATGGTGACGAGGACGAAAAATGATTTTTCGCTTGCATGGGTGAGGCGGCCCTTATAATGGCCGCCGCCCGCAAGCTGGGCTCCGCGCCCTGCTTGGGATGATGACTGGCTCGGGGCCTTAGCTCAGCTGGGAGAGCGCAACACTGGCAGTGTTGAGGTCAGCGGTTCGATCCCGCTAGGCTCCACCAGTCACAACGGATAAAAGTCGAATTTGCCGACCCATTCGAAGGGCGCATTTTCGCAACGCTGGCCGACGAGGTTTCGTCCGCCGGCATTTTCCGCATGGTGCGGGCACGTTCGGGCTCGCAGAGGAGAAGTTGGCGATGTTTGACACGCTATCGGACCGTTTAGGCGGGGTCTTTGACAAGCTCAAAGGCCGCGGCGCGCTGCGCGAGCAGGACGTGCGTGATGCCATGC
>JBJTTE010000176.1:0-6124 GCA_046080005.1 Erythrobacter sp. | reverse complement strand
CTTTTGAGCGAAGTGCCGAGGTCCGTCTCCTCGCCCTCGGTCACCTCGGCGGGCGAAGCTGGGCCGGCGACCGCTGCCGGTGAGGGGGGCGGAGCAGGCAGCGGCACGCGGACCTGCTTGATGATCCCGCTGCACAGGGTTCCATCCTGCGGTGGCGGCGAAGCCGTCACGAAAGTCACCGGCTTCACCGCGCAACCCGACAGCACCAGCGATGCCATGGCCAATGCGCCTAGTGCGCTCCCCGTGTTCTGCATGTGCATTTCCCCCTTGTTTCCCTCGCGATCAGGCCGCGTTGACCGCAGCCAGCACGTTGAGCCTGCCGTGGCCCAGGTAGTCGTTGCGGCCGTTCTGATAGGCGAATTGCCCGACCTTGTCCGCAGTCGCGGTGATCAGGTGGCGCACCTGCGCCTCGCTCAGCTGCGGGTTCCTGGAAAGCACCAGCGCGCAGGCGCCCGCGACGAGCGGGGTCGAGGATGAGGTGCCGTTGAAGGCGGGGGCATAGTCCGAGGTCGAATAGCCCAGCGCCCCGGTCACGTCGGTCGTTCGGTTGCGCACGCCGGGCGCGGCGATGTCGATCTGCGGCCCCAGGCACGAGGCCCAGAAGGTCTCGTTGTCACTGCTGTTCCAGGTCTTGGCCTCGTCGAACTGGTTGCTTGCGGCCACGGCGAGGACATCGGGCAGGCTGGCCGGGAACATCACCGCCCCGCCCGAATTGCCCGACGCCACCACGACGACCGCGCCGCGCCCGCCGCGGCCCTCGGCCCGGGCACGGTTGATCGCGTTGAGCACCGGGTTGGAGGGCGGGCCTCCCCAGCTGTTGCTGATGACGTCCGCCTTTCCTGTGCTCCACGCCCAGTCGATCGCGTGTGCCATGATCTCGGCGGATGTCTCCCATGGTCCGCGCGGCCGATGCGACTGCGCGATGCGCACCGCCACGAGGCTCGCCCCCGCGCCCACGCCGGCGACCGAGCCGGGCCCGGCCATCCGCGCTACCGCCAGCCCGGCGCAGGCCGTGCCGTGCCAGTCCGAAGGGTTGGGGATCTGGTAGGTGTCCCTGTCGATCGCATCATAGGTTGCAACCACCGCGGGGGCGAGATCGCGGTGGGTCACGTCGACACCGTCGTCGAGCACCGCAACCGTGATCGCCGGATCGCCGGTCTGGATGGCCCAAGCGGCGATCGTGCCGGTGATCTGGAGCGCATACTGGTCTGCGGCCGCTGCCGCCTCCACAGCGGGCGGCGCGCCTGCCGCGCTCTTCGGCAGGTGCGTTCCGAAGACCACGAAATCGGGCTCGGCATAGAGCGTGCGCGGGTCGGCATCGAGCGCCCCGACCAGCGCGAAGATGTCTACGCCCTCTGGGATGCGGGCAAGCACGCGCTCGTTCTCGCGCGACAGCAGTTCGAGACCGTGGTCGGCGAGCAGCGGGGCAATGTCGCTGCCCGGCTCGGCGCCGACGATCACCCGATCGCAGGTGACGGCATGGGCATCGCCGAGCTTGAACACCGGCTGCGCCCCGGCGACGGCATCCTGCGCCTCGAGGGCGGCGATCACCGGATAGGTTTCAGCGCCAGCCTTCCATCCGAGCGGGTGGGCCGCGCCCGGCGCTGCGACGATCGTCATCCCGGCGAGTTCGAGATCGAGCCCCGTGGAAAGCGGACCGGCACCTGTGGTCGAAAGTGCCATCGCCTTCTCGCCCCGGGTGCTGCCGACAAAGCGTACCGCAACCAGCGAGGGATCCACTTCGAGCGAAACCGGCTGACCGCCGACCTTGTATTCATAAGCCATGACCGTGCTCCTTACTGGGGGTTTGCGGGCGCGTCGCGCAGCTCGGCGAGCTTCTTGCGCGCCTCCTCCTGGGCGATCGCGCGCTTCAATGCCTCGGTCTCGGCGTCGCGCAGGGTGTCGAGCACCTCTGCTGCATCGGCAGTGCCCGGGCTGGTGCCGTATTCAAGCGCGGAAGGCGCGCCCTGGGCGTCAAACTTGGCAACGGCCGTGCGCGAACCGAACAGGCCGCCCTTGCCGACCTTGAGGAACTGGTCGGCAGACAGCTGCATCAGGGCAACGCGGCCGGTGAGGCTGGCCGCTTTGCCTTCCGAGGTGTCGCCGAACGGTTTGCAGCCGGTGGCCTTATCCCAAGCGGTCTTGCAAGGCACTACCTCTACCTCTGCGCCTACGGGAAGGCGGTAGACAAGATGCGTCTGGGGCTTGTCCAAGGTGCCATAGGAACGAATGGGATCCGCCCCCGCTCGCAAAGTGCCGCCGGCGGCGGGTGTAATGGTGAGCTGGAAGCCCTGCGCGCCTGGGAAGCGGGCCTCTGCCTCCTTAGGCTGCTCCCACTTTTTGTCCGGCGACGTTTCAAACCATGCGGAATATGCCGGAGCCTTCAGCTCAAAAGCTGTCGTAAGCACCGCGACCTTCTGGCTCGTCGTGAGCGTCAGGCTTTCACGGATCTGGGTACGGCGCGCACGCCAGTCGGACAGCAACGCGGTAGCTGCCGGATTGCCCTTGCCCTCGACGATCAGATCCTCGAGTTTCGTGATACCCTCGCTCAACTTGCTGATGCTGGCGAAAGCATCAATGACCTTGGCTGTGCAAGCGAAAATCGGGCCGCCTGCGACAGCCGGCATTCCGGCCGCGCTTGCGGCGACCTTGAACGCCAGCTTGGCAATGCTCTTGAGAACCGGCCCGCCCTGGCCTTCGGCGGTCGAATTGAACGCGGCCAGCGTCTGGTCGGGATTGAGCTCCAACTTGACGGTGCGCTTGGCAAAGACCCCGCTCCCGGCATCGAGAATGACCCGTGCATTTGTATCGGCGGCGCGTTCGGGCGTGACGGTGATCGTGGTTTCGATCTCCGCATCGCCGCCATCCTTGGGGCAGGCCACGAGCCGCTGGCTGATCGTGACCTGAAGATCGGTGCGCGGCAGGAAATAGCTTAGCGTCGGCCTCTTCGACGTCGTCGGGGTCGGCGTCGGCTTCGGCTCAGGCGCCTGTTCCCTGCCATTGACCGGCGCCGCGATCAGCGTTGCAGCCACAAGCCCGCCGGTCGCGGCTAGAAGTGCGCTTCGCACGCGGCCGCTCGAATTGGTTCTTTTCGCCATGGCATCCCCCCTTTGGCACGCCGAATCACGGGCTGCCTTGGGCGAGCTAGGCGGCGTAGCGTCCGAAGAACGTGAAATTTTTGGCGTCCAAGCGTGAAAACGTATGACCCGGCTCCGGGTCCTCTTGATCACGACAGGGCAATGGGGTTCTTAGCTCCGGCAAGGGGGGCACTGCCGATGGGGCACATCGAGACCGAGACCAATGTCGCGTGGACAAACTACCACGAGAACCTGTCATTCACGATCGCGGAGCAGGCGACCTTTCGCCGCGATGCGGCTCCGGCGGCATCGGGGCCGGAGGTTTTTGCCCGCACCGCGCCGGTCATGCAGCAGCATGTCGCCGCCGCCTTGGCGCGGCACGTGCGGGCCGGAGTGCTGGGGGCGACCTGGAGCTGGTCCACGCTGATCGGCAACCCGGCGCTGCAGCTCGCCACCGGCGAACTCGACGCGCTCCATCCCGTTCCCCATGGCGACCTCCGCCTCGACAGCCGGCTGGACGCCGGCCATCTCGCCTATGTGGGCGGAGGCTGCGGCCTTTCCCGGCTGGTGAAATGGGCCGAACAGCGAGGGCGCTCGATCAGCATCTGCGGTAGCTATCTCGGCCAGACGGTGGCCGGCGCGATGGCGACCGGGGTCAACGGCTCGACGCTCGGCCAAGGGGGCTTCCAGAACCAGATTCGCGGCATCCACCTCGTAACCGGCCCCGGCAATAGCGTCTGGATCGAGGACCCCCGAGCACCGGCACTTTCCGATGCGACCGCGCTCGCCTTTGCCGATGAAGTCATTCGCGATACCGAGCTATTCGCCGCCAGCCTTGTCCATCTCGGGGCGATGGGGATCGTCAACGGAGTTCTGTTCGAGCTGGTCGACAGGGACCTGTTCTATGTCGTGCGCCTGAAGCGAACAGTTGATCCGCAGTGGCTTGGCCGGGTCGAGGCCGCGCAATACAACGAGATCGCGCTGGCGATGGGGCTGGCGGAGGATCCCGTCTATTACGAGGTGCAGATCGACCCCTATGATCCGTGGGGCACGCCGGCGCTGCACAGTTTCTACTATCGCCACCAGGCCAGGGCGGCAGCGGCAGGTTTGGCACCGACCGGTGTCGCGGCGCTGCGGCAGGTGCACGATCTCTTTCCCGCAGCGGGCTCGGTT
Source organism: Erythrobacter sp. (assembly GCA_046080005.1). Lineage (GTDB taxonomy): Bacteria > Pseudomonadota > Alphaproteobacteria > Sphingomonadales > Sphingomonadaceae > Erythrobacter. The sequence goes on along the minus strand of JBJTTE010000176.1, from coordinate 1,874 downwards.
GCCGCCTTTGCAGGACCTGCCTCGCCGCCCATTCCGCCCGATCTCTACGCTGTCTACGCCGCAGAATTCACCGAGGTGCTCCCCCCGGGCAGAACCCGCAGGTCGAACTGCGATCATGGGGCGATCTGCACATGGGCGGTCCCAATCCGCAGACCCACAGCATCATCTATGATGCAGCCCTTGCCATCGACCAGGGCCAGACTGTCGAGGCCGTCACCGCGATGACGTCCCGCCTGCAGCAGCGCCTGCAGGAGCTGCCCCCGCAGCAGCGGCTGCGGCACATGATTTACACCTTGCGCTTCGTCGAGAAGAGCGCCGGGCTAAGCCTTCGCAACTGATGTGGATGGCGCCGCGCGTGGCGCAGCCGCCAAGGACGAGCGAGAGCGAAGCCAGTAACAGTAAGCGAGCGAGTTTCATCTGCTCTCCCTTTCAGTCCGAAATCGGTTTGCCGAATGGACGGCAGCGGCGTGCCTCATGGTCAGAGCGGCTGATTGGGAAATGGAGGAGGCAGCAACTTCGGACGCTCAATGAGCCCGAAATTGACCGCGCCCCAGTTCCAGAAAATCGCTTGCCCCAGCGGCGAGGTCAGCAGCTTTGCCCGGGTGTCGCGAAATCGCGCGATCTGCACCGCGAAATCCTTGGCGATCTTCGCTTTGGGGATGAAGCTGCGCTTGCCGAAGTGATTGGAGAAGGCGACATTCTTGGCATCGAGCGCGCGCTTCAGCCGCTTGGCGCCGTCGGGCAAGGCGCCTTCGAGGTAGTCGAGCATGCGCTTGTCTTTCCAATAGGTCGGTGACCCCTTGGCGAGGCGGCTGCGCGTGCGGCGGCAAATCCACGGCGACAGACCGTCGATCTCGATGACGCAGTTCTCGTCGAACCGGGTGAAGCGCATCGTCCCCTTGGGCTGGTCGACGAAGCGCAGTGTGAAAACGAAGCTCATCGGCAAGGTGCGGACCGCCTTGGTGATGCCCTCGATCGCCTCCACGACTTGCCCACGGGCGATGGCGTAAGACGCATTGTAGAGCGAGCCCGGGTATCCGCCGGTGATCTCGTCGGCATGGATCTGGCGCCAGGTCATCGGCTCGGTGAGCGGGTTGTTCGGCTTGAACCCGCCGGTGATCCGGTAATAATCGTAGGCCGACTGGGCCTGCGATGTCGGGTCGAACACGCGCATGTCGGCGGGTCGCGGCCGCCGCTGATCCTCGAAATAGCGCTCGAGTTCGGTCTCGTCGAAGCCGGCGTATTCGACATCGGGCAGGCGCGCGAGCTTCGCCTTCTCGAGTTCGGCGCTTTCCCGAACCGAAAACACTTCGCCGAATCGGACGATGGCATCGCCGACGCTCTTGAGCGGGGGCTGGCGGCTTTCGACCAGCGGCATGCCCGCCTCGAAGTAGAAGGTGTGCAAAGCGCTCGGGCCCTCCCAAGAATGCGGGTTGAGCGTAGCTTCGTAAAAGACCGGGGGCCGGCCATTGGTGACGTCGGCGCCGACCCAGTCGGCGATCGCCTGCCAGTTTCCGTCCCTCACCCACTGCAGCCACTGCGCATCGACGGCTTTCTCGCGCCGCAGCACTTCGTAAGCGACGTCGTCGACCAGCCGGATCGCGGCGCAGTTGACGATGCCCATGCAGCCCAGGTGAACGAGCGCGTCGTCGAACATCGCATCGTCGCGAATGATCTGCAGCGCCGCCTGCGGCGAAGGATTGAGCTTCTTGGCGGCATCATCGGTCAGCACCGGCTCGCTCGCGCGCTCGATCCAGACGCTCTCGCCGAGGCCGGTTATGAGATGGGCACCTCCATCAACTCGGTGATATGGCCGGGTTTGGTCGTGTAGCGTCGGCTTTGGCGTGATTGCGAATTTCTTGGCGCTCCCTATT
>JBJTTE010000175.1:0-5772 GCA_046080005.1 Erythrobacter sp. | reverse complement strand
GATGACCGGCCCAGCAAGACCGAGCTGATTGAGACCAGCAGGCTTTCGAGGCTCGCCCCGACCAGCTCAACTGCTCCGGCGATGGCAAGGATCACCATCGCCCAATAGAACACGCCGAACTCGCTGCCCGCGATCAGCTCAAGGCCGATGCGACCGAACAGCAGCGCGGTCACCACCGCGATCACCCCGCCCACAGCCGCGATGTTGGCCATGCGCCGGGCGATATCGAGTGCGTTCTCGCGCTGGTGGACGAGCTCGGGCAGGATCGCCTTGGAGACCGTCTGGGCGAGGCTGATCAGCGCTTGGCCGAGCTGGCTCGCGACCCGGAAGCCCCCGGCCAGCGCCGCGCCGCCAAAGGTGCCGACCAACAGGATGATCACCTGCTTGCCCGCGACCGAAAGGCTCCCCGACAGGTTGGTCGAGACCACAAAGCGCCAGGCATCCTTGTGCCGCGCCGGGATCGCCTTGAGGCTGACCGCGGCAAGGCTCACCGACTGCACCCGCAGCGCGGCCATCCACAGGGCCACTGCCACCGCGATCTCCGAGGCTGCAAAGGCGAGCACGAAGCCGGTCACGTTGGGCATGAAGGCCAGCGCCAGAACCGCACCGCCTGCGCGCACAATCGGCTGCACCGCCTCGGCGGCGGTTGCGCTCGGGTAGCGGAAGTGCAGCCTGAGGATGCCTGTCGGCGTGGTGCGGATCGCTGCCAGCGAGACTGCGCAATAGGCAAAGGCAAGGCCGAGCAGTTCGCGCGGCACGTCGAGCCAGAGCGGTGCGCTCAGGATCACTGCCCCCGCAAGCGCCAGTCCCAGCGCGACCGAGATCGCATCGAGCGCAATCGCAAAGCCGGTCGCTTCGCGCGCCTTCACGGGATCAACGCTGCCACCATCGCCGTTCGCGCCCCATTTGACGATGAACTGCCAGGTCTGGAAGTTGGCGAGCCCGGTGATCGCCTGACCCAGTGCGACGATCAGCGCAAAGTGCCCGAAGCCTACCGTGCCCAGCGTGCGCGCGGCAATGGCGAGGTAGACCAGGCTCAACACCGCGTTGAACCCGCGCCCGCCCAGCAGCCAGCCGATATTGGCGAAAACCCGCTTCATCGGGCAAGCAAATCAACAAGCAAGGGGGGTCAACTCTCGGCTATAGCTGAGGGGTGTTGGTCACACCCTCGCGGGCCCATAGGATACGCTCAGTCACCGCATAGGTGGTTTCGTTATCAACGTCGATGGCGAAATGGCCGTCGGACAACACCACCGGCACAAGCCGAAGGCCGAACCTGCGCGATATCTGGGCGAACAGCTTTTCCTTGGTGCCGTTGCCGAACCAGAATCGCAGCAGATTGATCAGTCCAAAGGCCTTGATGATGCGGCGCGGGAACTTCACGAATTGTCCGCCCTCGCGCCAGATCTCCGCAGCTTTGACCGCCTGGGCATTGCCGAGCCAGTAGAGATTGCAATTGGAATAGCCCCCGTCGCGGAACTGGTAGAAGCGCTGCTGCCCTTGTGGATCGGCGGCCTGTACATCCTCCTGGCGGGCCAGGCCGGCAGCGCCCTCGGCGTCGGCGGCCAGGCACCCCGCGATAAACTCGCCATAGCCTTCGGGTGTAACGAGACAATTGTCGGCGGTGGTGATCATCACCGGAAAGGCAGCGCCCTCGGCGCCCGCAAACACGCTTTCGACCAGATTATACTGTCCGCGAACGAAGGTCAGGCGTCCGGCTTCAACCTGTGCCGCTATGCTCGGCAGAGCAGCGATCTCGTCGACTTCGTGGGCAACGATCCGGATCGCGCCGACCTCTGGGCACGCGGCAACCTGCCGCACCACCCGCTCGATCATCGGGACTCCATTGACCGGCACAACCGCCTTTTGCGCAACACCCGCGCGCGCCGCCAATGCATCAAGTGCGCCCGCACGTCGCCCCGCAAGGACGAGCGCGGTAACCGATTTGCAATTTTCCATAGCTGTGTCCGGTAGACGAGGTTTCGTGCCGATCCAAGACACAACAAATGCGGCGTGACGCGCAGCCCCGCCACCGCCTAGCTGACCGTCTTACCCCATCGTCGGGATGATGAAGGCGTTCGACCCATCTTGCGAGCCATCGGGCCAGCGCTGGGTGATCTTCTTGTTCTTGGTCCAGAACCTCAGGCCTTCGACCCCATACTGGTCGATGTCGCCAAAGCCCGAGCGCTTCCATCCGCCAAAGCTGTGATAGGCTACCGGCACCGGGATCGGCACATTGATGCCGACCATCCCGACATTGACCCGCGCAGCAAATTCGCGCGCGGCGTGGCCGTTGCGGGTGAAGAGCGCGACGCCATTGCCATATTGGTGCTCGGACGGAAGGCGCACCGCTTCCTCGAAGTCCTTGGCGCGCACGATCTGCAGCACCGGGCCGAAGATCTCTTCCTGATAGGAGCGCATGTCGGGCGTGACATGGTCAATCAGCGTCGGGCCGACGAAGAAGCCCTTCTCGTGGCCCTGCAGCGAGAACCCGCGCCCGTCGACGACGATCTCCGCGCCCTCTTCTTCCGCCGTGGTGATCCACTGTTCGATCCGCGCCTTGTGCTCGGGCGTGACCACCGGGCCGTAATCGGCGTCGGGATCATTCGACACGCCGATCCGCAGGCCCGCAATCGACTTCAGCAGCTTGGCCTTGAGCTTTTCGGCGGTCTCTTCGCCGACCGGCACCACCACCGGCAGCGCCATGCAGCGTTCGCCGGCCGAGCCGAAGGCCGCGCCGGTCAGATCGGTAACGACCTGATCGAGATCGGCATCGGGCAGCACGATCCCGTGGTTCTTGGCGCCGCCAAAGGCCTGCACCCGCTTGTTGTTCGCCGAGCCGCGCGCGTAGATATATTGCGCAATATCCGAGGAACCGACGAAGCTGATCGCGGCAATATCGGGGTGATCGATGATCGCATCGACCATTTCCTTGTCACCGTGGACGACCTGCAGCAGGCCTTCGGGCGCGCCGGCTTCGAGGAACAGTTCGGCGAGCCGCATCGGCACGCTGGGATCGCGTTCCGAAGGCTTGAGGATAAAGGCATTGCCTGCCGCGCAGGCCATCCCGAACATCCACATCGGGATCATCGCCGGGAAGTTGAACGGGGTGATCCCCGCGCCGATCCCGAGCGGCTGGCGGACCGAATAGACATCGATCCCCGGCCCCGCGCCGTGGGTATATTCGCCCTTCATGATCTGCGGCAGGCCGCAGGCATATTCGATCACTTCGAGCCCGCGCTGCACATCGCCGCGCGCATCGGACACGGTCTTGCCGTGTTCGCTCGCGAGCATCTCGGCGAGCGACTGCATGTTAGCCTCGACCAGCTCCTTGAAGGCGAACATCACCCGCGCGCGGCGCTGCGGGTTGGTCGCGGCCCAGGCGGGCTGCACGCGCTTGGCGGTTTCCACCGCACGGGCGAGCAGCGCGGCATCGCCCAGCACCACCTCGGCCTGAACTTCGCCGGTCGAGGGGTTCCAGATGGCGTGCTTGCGGGCCGGGGCAGGGCGCTCACCGACAATGAAGTGGTCGATCTGACGCATGGAAAGCTGTCTCCTAATCTGGGGCTTCCCATGCTCTCCATGGCGCGAGCGCGCAAGGGGCCCACCTCCCCTCAAAAATGCTGGCCCTCAAAAGTGCTGGCCCTCAAAAGTGCTGGCGCGCGTGGCAACAAAGCGGCAGGCTGCATGGCATCACGCGGCGCAAAGGGAACATGAGGATGGGCAAGGCGGCAGGATGGATCGCAGCAGGGCTGCTGGCATGGGTGAGCGCTTCGCCGAGCGCGCTGGCCGAGCCTGCAGCACAAGACGCGGCGCTGTTCGTCCCCGGCACGCTCGAACTCGCCGCCACTGGCTACACCTTTACCGAAGGCCCAGCATGGGATGGGGCGCGGCTGATCTTCAGCGATATTCCGGGCGATACGGTCTATGTCCTCACGCCGGGCGAGGGCGCGCCGAGCCTGCTCTACAGCCCGTCGGCGCTGGCCAATGGCCATACCTTTGACCGACAAGGCCAGCTGCTCAATGCCGAGCACGGCAGCGGCGCGATCACCCGCTGGACGCCCGAAAGCGGCCGCGCGGTGGTGGTCGAGGCCTTTGAAGGCAAGCACCTCTCAAGCCCCAATGATGTGGTGGTGCGCCAAGCGGACGGGATGATCTTCTTCACTGATCCGCCCTTTGGCCTGAGCAATCCCTACAAAGGGGTGCAGCGCAGCAACGAGCTGGGCTTTTCGGGGGTGTTCGCCTTCGCTGAGGCGACCGGGCGCATGGTCCTGATCGATGATACCCTGGCGCGGCCCAATGGCGTCGCGCTCTCGCCGGACGAGAGCGTGCTCTATGTCGGCGATGCCGCCACCCAGACCCTATCGGCCTATGATCTCCGGGCCGATGGCACAGTTTCGGGCAAGCGGCTGATTGCGGATGTGACGGATGACAGCAAGCAGGGCCGGGTGGACGGGGTGCGGGTCGATACCGAGGGCCGCGTGTGGTTCACCTGCCCCGGCGGGATATGCGTGGTCGATCCGGTCAGCGGTGCGGTGCTCGCCCGCCTCGAAACCCCCAAGCGCGCGACCAACCTCGCCTGGGCCGGACCGGACCTCTCCGAGCTCTACATCACCGCGCTGACCGACGTGTACCGGGTCAAGACCACGGCGCGCGGCGTGGGGTCTTCGAGCCGGAGGTAGTTGCACTCCCCTCCCTTCAGCGAGGGGGCGGGGGTGGGGCGAGGCCGCAGGCCTCGCACGTGGCCGCTGCCATGGAGCCCCCACCCTCTAACCCCCTTCCCCAAAGGAGGGGGAGATTCACTCCGATGGGATCAGCGTCAACGCCGTCTGCCGCCCGTCGATATAGCGCACGGTCTCGCCATCGAAGAACGCATCCTCCTCGGTGCGGAAATCGACGCGCTGCCCGCCCCATTCGGGCACCTTGGCATAGGTGGTCAGCTCGATTGACCAGGCGGTGTTGGCGCGGATCGGGCCTGCGCCGCGCGGGTCGGCTTTCTGGTTGTCCCAAAAGCCGATGCTCGGCCCGGCACCATGGCCGTGGTGGCCGATCGGGTGCGAATAGATCGAGGGCTCAAGCCCCGCGGCGATTGCGTCAGAGCGGGCTATGGCGAGCGCCTCGTTCCCTGACCGGCCGACGGTGAAGGCGCGGGTGAGGAAATCCTGCACCCGGTTTGAATTGGCCAGCCCCGCGCGCAGCCCGGCCGGTGCCTCGGTCTCGCCGGGCTTCAGGACATAGGCGAGGTGCTGGGTATCCGTATTGAGGCGCAGATAGGTGATGCCGAAATCGGTCCAGACCAGATCGCCGGGCTGGATCACCTCGTCGCCCTCGATCATCCCCTCGCGCCCCTGCCGCTGGACCGCGACCGAGGGGTGGAACCACGGGGTCAGGCCAAGCTGCATCAGCCGGTCACGATACCACCACTGGACCTCCTCGGCAGTGGTGACGCCCGGCGTGATGACGCGGCTTGACAGTGCCTCGCCAATCAGCCCGTGAGCGATCTGCATGACCGTGGGGTAGAGCGCCATTTCCGCCGGGGTGCGGGTTTCGAGCCAGCGGATCGCAAGGTTCTCGCCGCTGACCACGCGGTTGTGGAGGGCCGGGGGCAGGGCGGACATGAACTTGTCGTATTGGCTGAGCGTCATGCCGTCGGCGAATTGGTAGAGGTTCGAGGAATTGATCGCGATCTTGGCCGGGTCGCGCGCGGCGATAATCTCGGCGACCGCGGCCCATTGGTCGGGCTGCTTGGCGGGGTCCCATACCGGCGCGAAC
>JBJTTE010000174.1:0-12505 GCA_046080005.1 Erythrobacter sp. | reverse complement strand
TCAACAGCGCCTTCATTGCCCCGCTCGAAAGCCAGGGCTTGATCTTTGCGGGCATGAGCCCGGACGGCCTGCTGCCCGAAATCATCGAGCGGCCCGACCATCCCTGGTTCGTCGGCGTGCAGTTTCACCCGGAGCTGAAGTCGCGGCCATTTGATCCGCATCCGCTATTTGCCGGCTTCATCGCTGCTGCGCTGGAACATTCGCGTTTGGTGTAACTTGAGGCCCTGTCATTTTTCGTAGGGCTGGCTCAAGGTGCTGGTCGGATGTTCCTGCAAGCCATTGTTTGACAAGATATAATCGGAATGTCGCTTTCTTACAACATTTGCAGTTAGCGCTTGCCTCTTATGACAATTCCGCATTACATTTAGGCCGCGTGAGACGTTTTCATAGGAAACGGGCTGCTATCGTTTGCGAATGTTGCCGTAGGATAGGCAAGAGAGACGCGCGGTGGTGTCCGCTTATCCTCGTACAAGTTTGTTTGGCTTTGTCCGTCTTCTGCGACCCGGACGGATAGGACCAGACAATGCGACGCAAGTCGCGGGGGCGGATCGCAAGATCCGCCCCCTTTCGATTCACGGATTGGTTCAGGCTGCGTTGGCGGTGCCGTCTGTTTCGCCACTCGGGACGGCGGTCAGCGTGGGTGCGCCGCCGATCGCGATCTTGCGCGGCTTCATCGCATCGGGCACTTCGCGCACGAGATCGATGATCAGCAGCCCGTCGGCGAGATCGGCGCGCTCGACCCGAACGAAATCGGCCAGTTCAAAGCGGCGCTCAAACCCGCGATTGGCGATCCCGACGTGGAGCAGTTCGGCTCCGTCATCGGCTTCCTCGCGCTTGCGACCCTGCACGACAAGCAGGTTCTGCTGCGCTGTGATTTCAATATCCTGCGCCCCGAACCCGGCCACCGCGAGGGTGATGCGATAATTGTCTTCGCCGCGGCGCGAGATGTTGAAGGGCGGGTAATTGTCACCCGCATTGAGCCGCGCCTGATTTTCGAGCAGATCGAACAGGCGGTCAAAACCGACGGTCGAGCGGCGATAGGGGGTAAAGTCTAAACGTGACATTGTGCAAATCCTCTTGATCGAGCAATTTGATCGAGACGCGGGCCTGCCGAATGCAGCACCCACCATTGTCATCCGATTGCCTCCCAGGACTGGCGAAGCATGGCGACTACGACTATCTGGTTTGGCGAAACGCGCTTTCAAGAGGATATGATGGCTGGCCCGCAAATCGACATCTACACCAAATTTGCCTGCCCCTTTTGCGTGCGGGCCAAGCGCCTGCTGACCGAGAAGGGTGCGGACTTTACTGAGCATGACATCACCTTGGGCGGTCCCAAGCGCGAGGAAATGCTCGCGCGTGCGCCGCATGCCATGACCGTCCCCCAGATCTTCATCGGCGACGTCCATGTTGGCGGCAGCGATGATCTCGCGGCGCTTGAGGCGGCCGGCAAGCTTGACGGACTGCTGGCGGGCTGATGCCGAAAATCGCCGTCCTGCAGATGTGCTCAGGGATCGACCCTGAGGCCAACTTCGCCGCCATTGCCGAGGCTGTATCGGCGGCAGCGCGGGAGGGCGCGGTGATGCTGTTCACTCCCGAAATGTCGCTGCTGCTCGATCGTGACCGTGCGCGCGGCGCGGCCCACATTGTCTCCCAGGCGCAATCGCCCTTCGTGCCCCGGCTCGCTGCGCTCGCGCAGGAAACCGGTCTGACCATTGCGCTGGGCTCGATGGCGGTCGCGCTTCCCGGGGATATGTCCGCCAACCGCTCGATGCTGTTTACCCCCGGCGCGGCCGAACCCGTCACCTATGACAAGATCCACATGTTTGATGTCGAACTCGCCACGGGCGAGGCATGGCGCGAAAGCGCGGCCTATGCGCCGGGCACCGCAGTCGTGACGGTTGATGATACGCCGGTTGGGCGGCTCGGGCTCGCGGTCTGCTATGACCTCAGGTTTCCGGCCCTGTTCGGCGAACTCGGCAACCGGCATTGTGATGTGATCGCACTACCCGCTGCGTTCACCCGGCCAACCGGCGAAGCCCATTGGCACGTGATGCTGCGCGCCCGCGCGATTGAGGCGAGCGCCTTTGTCATCGCTGCCGCGCAGGTGGGGGAACATGAGGACGGGCGCGCGACCTATGGCCACAGCCTCGTGATCGATCCCTGGGGCGTGGTGTTGCTCGATATGGGCGGGGAGGCGCCGGGTCTCGGTTTCTGCGACATTGATCTTGGCCGTATCGCTGAAGTGCGCGCGCAGGTGCCGGCCCTTGCCAACCGCCGTGCGATTGCCACATGTTAGCGCCATGATTGTCTATGACCTTACCTGCAGCCACGGCCACCGGTTCGAGGGCTGGTTCGGCTCTTCGGCCGATTTCGAGGACCAGCGCGCGCGCGGCCTGCTGGCCTGCCCGGTTTGCGGCGACGTCGAGGTGACCAAGGCGCCGATGGCGCCTGCCGTGCCCGCCAAGGGCAATAGCCGCCAGGAGGTGCTGCCGCCGCAAGCCCCGCAGCCAATGGCCAACACGCCCATGCCGCCGCAGATGCAGGAAGCGCTCGCAGCCCTCGCCAAGGCACAGAGCGAGGCGCTCAAGAACTCCACCTGGGTCGGTGAGACCTTCGCCGAGAAAAGCCGCAAGATGCACTATGGCGAGCGCGAGACAGCCCCGATCCACGGGCAGGCGAGCCTCGCCGAGGCCAAGGCGCTGATCAATGAAGGCGTCGCGGTCGCACCCCTGCCGTTCCCGGTTGTTCCCCCGGACAAACGCAATTGATTGGTAGCCTCGCGCTGCTAAGACACGCGGCGGGACCCCGTAGCTCAGCAGGATAGAGCATCAGATTCCTAATCTGAGGGCCGCGCGTTCGAATCGCGCCGGGGTCACCACCAGCCTTGGTTCAGGCCCCACTCACCCCCCGCCAGCGCCGCTCGGCGTGAAATGCCAGCGCCACGACGCTCGCCGACATCGCCAGCAGCAGGGCGCAGGTTCCGCCCCAGCCGCCGCCATCATAGACCGCCGTGCCGAGCGCGCTGCCGATCGCGCCGCCGATGAACATCATCACGATATAGCTGGTGGTCAGCCGCGTGCGGATGTCCGGGGCCAGGGTGAACAGCGTCATCCGGCCCGTCACATCAACCGTCGGCCCGACCAGATTGACGAGAAACAGCGGCACCAGCACGCTCCCAATGCTGAAGCCCAAGGGGTAGAACAGCGCGATCCCGCTCAGCTGGACCAGCGATGCCACAAGGCGAGCGCGGCGCGGCCCGACCTTGTCTGCCCAGCGCCCCAGACGCGGGGTGGTGAAGACGCTCACTGCCGCGATCCCGGCGAGATAGCCAACATCATCCGTGCCATAGCCCATCGCGGGGCTGGTGAGATGCAGCGCCAGCGCCAGCCAGCTTGCGGTGAAGATCCCGAAGTTCAATCCCTGAATGACGGCAGAAATGCGCATATCGGGATGCTTGGCCGCGAGCGTGAAGACCGATGCAATCACTTGCGCGTAGCCCGCTGGCGGCTGCTTGGGCGCTGTCGTCTCGCTCTTCATCGCGATGGGCAGGAGGGCGGTGACACCGATCATCAGCACCAAGGCGCAGATATAGACGGTATGCCAGCCTGCCTGCTCGGCGATGATACCGGCCCCGACCCGGGCAACGAGAATGCCAAAGATCACTGCGGCGGTGAGCTGCGCTGTAACTTGCCCCAGACGCTCGGGCGCAACCCGCTTGGAGGCGAAGGCCCGAATCAGGTACGGCGCGATGGTGAAGAAGCCGAGCACGGTCGAAGCGGCGGTAAAGCTGATCAGGCCCGGCGCGAGGACCATTCCCCCAAGCGCGAGTGTCTGGCCCGCGACAAACACAAGACACAGCCACCGGTTGGGATAGAAGTCACCGAGTGGGAGCAGCAGCAGGATCCCGAGCGCGAGCGCGAGCTGGTTGAGCGCCGGAACGAGCCCGATCTCGGCCTCGCCGACGCCAAAGCCGCGCGCGACCTCGCCGATGATCGGGTGAATGTAATAGGCATTGGCCGTGACGACCGCGATGGTGAGCGCGAGCGCCCGCTCCTGCGTGCGGGTCAGATATGCGGGCGTGATCGCATGATCGTTCAAGCGAGGAAGCCTGCCTTCCGCGCGGTCTCAATCACCCCCTGCGAAAGGGCTTGAGGGTGGTCTTCCTGGCTGAAATGCCCGCACTTGGCGAGCATGGCATGAGGCTGCCCTGCGGCGCCCTTGATGCGCTTGGCGAGCAACGGGCCTGCTTGTCCTAACACTGGGTCATCCTCACCGAACAGGGTCAGAAACGGCTTGTCGAAGGCGGCGAGGCCTTGCCATGCGGCCTTGTTTTCCTCGACGCCATCCTTGCCATCTTCGACCGGCACCAGCTGCGGGAAAGCGCGTGCGCCCGCCTTGCTCGGCTCGTCGGGGAAGGGCGCGTCATAGGCGGCGACTTCGGCGGCCGAGAGTTCGCTCTGGCAGCCGCGGTCCATGATCCCGCCAATCTTGAAATCGGGGGAGGAGCGCGCGAATTCGCGCCAGGCGAGGAACCCGGGAGACGCTGTGCCTCCACCAACCGGGAGGAAGGTGTTGCTGGCGACGACAAAGGCGAAGCGTTCGGGTTCTTGCCCGACCATCCGCAAACCGAGGAGCCCGCCCCAGTCCTGACAGAACAGGCCCGCGACCTCCGGCACCACCGCATTGCGCCACTGCTTCAGCCAATCGACGTGGCGCGCATAGGTGTAAAAGCTCTGGTCGTCAGGCTTCTCGCTCTTGCCGAAGCCGATGAGATCAGGCGCGAGGCAGCGGAAGCCGGCATTGACGAGCAGCGGGATCATCTTGCAGTAGAGATAGCTCCACGAAGGCTCGCCGTGGAACAGCAGCAGGGGCGGGGCATCCTTTGGGCCTTCATCCAGATAGTGCATCCGTGCGCTCAGCCCATCGCCAAGATCAAGCGTCAGCCAATTTTCGGCAAAGGTATAGCCCGGCAGGTTGGCAAAGTGGGCCGGATCATGGGCGATAATCTGCATGGTTGTCTTCTCGTCTGAGGATGGTCAGTAGCAGATCGAAACGGGATTGCCACGCTCTGCGTCGTTCCTGACAGCACCCAAATTGGTGAGGTGGACTTGCGGGAAGCGAGCAGGCAAGTCACCCGCCCGCACACAGGAGAACGCGTTTGTCGATTGCCCATCACGAGCCTGAGGAGCTTGCCGAAATTCGCCGCGCGGTGCGCAGTCTGTGCGATGGCTTCCCGGGCGATTACTGGCGCGCCAAGGATGCGGTCCGGGAATATCCGGCGGAGTTTGTTGACGCGCTCACCCGCGCGGGTTTTCTCGCCGCGCTGATCCCGGTCGAGCATGGAGGGAGCGGTCTCAGCCTCGAGGCGGCCTGCGTGATCATGGAAGAAATTCAGGCGAGCGGCTGCAACGGATCCTCCGCGCACGCGTAAATGTACATTATGAACACGCTGCTGCGTTACGGTTCGGCGGAGCAAAAGGCGGCCTATCTCCCGCGCATCGCCAGCGGCGAGTTGCGGCTCCAGGCCTTTGGCGTGTCCGAACCGACCAGCGGGACCGATACGCTCAGTCTCAAGACCCGCGCCGTGCGCGAGGGTGAAACCTACATCATCAACGGTCAGAAAATCTGGACCAGCCGCGCTGAGCATTCCGATCTGATGCTGCTCCTCGCCCGCACAACCCCGCGCGAGGAGGCCGCCAGCAAGACCGAAGGCCTCTCGATCTTCCTTGTCGATATGCGCGAGGTCCTGCGCAGCGGCATGACCATCAAGCCGATCCGGACGATGATGAACCACTCGTCATGCGAGGTGTTCTTCGATGATTTGCGCATCCCCGCCAGCGCGCTGGTGGGCGAAGAGGGGAAGGGCTTCCGCTACATCCTGTCCGGCATGAACGCCGAGCGCATTCTGATCGCTGCAGAGTGTATCGGCGATGCCAAGTGGTTCATCGAAAAGGCAACCGGCTATGCCAAGGACCGCAGTGTCTTTGCCCGGCCGATCGGCCAGAATCAGGGCGTGCAGTTCCCGATTGCGCGCTGCTACGCGCAAATGCGCGCGGCCGATCTGATGGTGCTCCACGCCGCGCGGGTCTATGATAAGGGAGGCAACCCCGGCGAAGAGGCCAACATGGCCAAGCTGCTCGCTTCCGAAGCCAGCTGGGCTGCAGCCGACATGTGCGTGCAGACCTTTGGCGGCTTCGGCTTTGCCGAGGAATATGACGTGGAGCGCAAGTTCCGCGAGGCGCGGCTGTACACGGTGGCCCCGATCTCGACCAATCTCATTCTCTCCTACCTGGCCGAACACGTGCTCGGCTTGCCGCGCTCATATTGAAAACCGCGCATTTCGGGGCGAATTTGCCCACTTTAGAGCGCATTGTTCTTGCAGCGACGGGCCAAGTGTGATTCTATCTGGGCAAGCATACGGGAATGTCTGGCGCCATTCGCAAGTCGGGGAATGACAGCACAGGAAAGCGGATGGCAGCGCTGATCGGGCTGCTGGTTTTGGCGGGCTTTGCCGTGGCAGGGCCGACCGGCGTGCTTGCCTGGAGCGAAAATGCCAGCGCTCTCAATGCCCGCAAGGCCGATATCGCCGCACTTCAGGCGAAGCGTGATGCGCTGCGCAACCGGGTCATGCTGCTCGATCCCGAAGCTGCCGACCCTGATCTCGCCAGCCAGCTGGTGCGCGATCAATTGGGCGTGATGCGCGAGGATGAAGTCGTGCTCACTCTCGATCCCGAGTGATCAGACCGCCTGATTGAAATCCTGATTTCGAATGCACGAGCGCGCTTGCGACGGCTTGTCGTTGCGCTTGGGGGGTTAGTCTGCCTATACAAGCTTGGGTGCGTGTCTCCTCCTCGGGGGTGCGCAAGAGAGAGGGATATTCGTCTTGGCCAAGCAGCCTGCAAAGAAATCCGCCAAGAGCGCGGATGATAGCGACTTCATCCTCCATTCGCTTCAGGACGCCTTCGTGGCGAACAAGCGCTACGCGGCGCGCGAGGCAGAGATGCTTGAGTTCTACCGCCAGATGCTGCTGGTGCGACGCTTTGAGGAGAAGGCTGGCCAACTCTATGGCCTCGGGCTGATCGGCGGCTTTTGCCACCTCTATATCGGGCAGGAGGCGGTGGCGATAGGACTGCAATCGGCGCTTGATCCCGAGCGCGATAGCGTCATCACCGGCTACCGCGATCACGGCCACATGCTTGCTTACGGGATCGATCCCAAGGTCATCTTGGCCGAGCTGACCGGGCGCGAGTCGGGCATTTCCCGCGGCAAGGGCGGCTCAATGCACATGTTCTCGACCGAACATAAATTCTTCGGCGGCCATGGCATCGTCGGCGCACAGGTCGCGCTCGGCGGCGGGCTGGCGCTGGCCCACCAGTACAATAATGATGGTGGGCTATGCCTTGCCTATTTCGGCGACGGGGCAGCCAATCAGGGGCAAGTCTACGAAACCTTCAACATGGCTGCCTTGTGGAAGCTGCCGATCGTGTTCGTCATCGAGAACAACGGATATGCCATGGGCACTGCGGTCAGGCGCGGTTCGGCGGAGACCGAGTTCTATCGCCGCGGCACCGCGTTCCGCATTCCCGGCATGAAGGTCAACGGGATGGATGTGCTCGAAGTGCGCGCCGCCGCCGAAGTGGCTTTTGCGCATGCGCGCAGCGGCAAGGGCCCGGTGCTGGTCGAGTGCAACACCTATCGCTATCGCGGGCACTCCATGTCGGACCCGGCTAAGTATCGCACCCGCGAGGAAGTGCAGGAACAGCGCGAGCAACACGATCCGATCGAAGGGCTCAAGAAGGTTCTGATCGAGGCTGGCAAGACCGAGGATGAACTGAAGGCCATCGATAAGGCTATCCGCGCTGAGGTGGCCAGCTCTGCCGACTTTGCCGAAACCTCGCCCGAACCCGATCCGAGCGAGCTCTACACTGATGTTCTGGTGGGGAAGTATTGAGCCATGGGGATCGAACTGAAGATGCCGGCCCTGTCACCGACGATGGAGCAGGGCACGCTCGCCAAGTGGCTCAAGCAGGAAGGCGACCGGATCGAACCGGGTGACATCATCGCCGAGATCGAAACCGACAAGGCGACGATGGAATTCGAGGCGATTGATGAAGGCGTGCTCGAGAAGATATTGGTCCCAGCCGGTACCGAGGATGTCGCGGTGGGCGTGGTCATTGCGCTGATCGCGGGGGAAGGGGAGGCCAGCGCGCCAGCGACCACCGCGCCTGCGGTTGCCCCCGTACCTGCGCCCGCGCCTGCATCCGCTCCCAAGCCCGATGCGCCTGCCCGCGCCGTAGCCGCAGCCGATCCGGTCATTCCGCCCGGAACCAATATGCGCAGCATCACTTTGCGCGAGGCACTGCGCGATGGCATGGCCGAGGAAATGCGCCGCGACCCCCGTGTCTTCGTGATGGGCGAAGAGGTTGCCGAATATCAGGGCGCCTACAAGGTCACGCAGGGCCTGCTTGACGAATTCGGCCCCAAGCGCGTGATCGATACGCCCATCACCGAATATGGCTTTGCCGGGATTGGTGCAGGGGCAGCGATGGGCGGGCTACGGCCCATCGTCGAATTTATGACCTTCAATTTTGCCCTGCAAGCGATCGACCACATTATCAATTCGGCTGCCAAGACCAATTACATGAGCGGCGGGCAAATGCGCTGTCCGGTCGTGTTTCGTGGTCCCAACGGCGCGGCCTCGCGCGTGGGCGCGCAGCACAGCCAGAATTTCGGACCCTGGTATGCCAGCGTCCCGGGCCTGATCGTGATTGCGCCTTATGATGCAAGCGATGCGAAGGGATTGATGAAGGCTGCGATCCGCTGCGAGGATCCGGTCGTCTTCCTCGAAAACGAGCTGCTTTACGGGCGCACTTTCGAATTGCCCGAGCTTGACGATCATGTCCTGCCGATCGGCAAGGCGCGGATCATGCGCGCGGGCAAGGACGTGACCATCGTCAGCTATTCGATCGGGGTCGGCCTCGCGCTTGAAGCAGCCGACATGCTGGCGAGCGAGGGGATAGATGCCGAGGTGATTGACCTTCGCACCCTGCGCCCGCTCGACAAGCAGACGGTGCTCGCAAGCCTCGCCAAGACCAATCGTCTGGTTGTTGCCGAAGAAGGCTGGCCGGTCTGCTCGATTGCCAGCGAAATCATCGCTATCTGCATGGAGGAGGGGTTCGACCATCTCGATGCCCCGGTGCTGCGGGTGTGCAACGAGGATGTGCCCATGCCCTATGCCGCCAATCTGGAAAAGCTCGCGCTGATGGATGCTGCGCGGATTGCCGCAGCGGCGCGCAAGGTGTGCTACAAGTAGGGCAGCATCTCCGCGACCCTGCTTGGTAGGATAAGTGCGTTTGCGTTCGAGAGCATCGCCAGCCGCTTCGGCTGTCAATCGCAGCCGCCCTATGCCAACGCTGCGAGGGACCAGCGGACGTCTCAGGTGCAGGTTGCGATTGCGACACCCTCGGCATTGGTCGGCATATTCAGATCCCGGCTTTCTCGGACATTGAATACCGCGACTTCCTTGATCGCAGTTGGCAAGTTGGCATCAATGGGGACGAGCGGGTCATAGTTGTAGAATATCTCCACCACCATCACAGCTGTGCCGGCCGGAGCCTGGATCCGGGCGTTAGCTGGACCTAGACCGGGAAAACTGGTGCCGGTTGCGCCATCGCCCTGTCGGCCAAAGTCCGACCGCTTGACATTCTCGCCAAAACATCTCTGCCATGCGATCCATTGCCCGCCATCCGCGTTTCGCTGCAAACTTGTCAGGACAATCTTGCCGTTTTGGCGAATATCCGGAATGCCGCTTTCCATCGAGGCGCCGATCAAGACGTCGTTGATTTCGGCCTCGGAAATGCGGCGCAAGTTCAACGTCGCGCTGCGCGTGCCCATGCGCGATGCGTTATCGGCCACAACCATAGCCAGGTTGCCGCTGCGCTTGATCGCAGTGACATAACTCGCAAGCTCCACGCCGCCTGTCATCATAATCATCAAGATAGGCAGTGAGAACGCAAACTCAGTCAGCGCCACGCCTGACTTGTCGCGCACAAATCTCCGTGCCGCCCGCAATGGTGATCCCAAGGCATCGCTAAGAAAAATCATGTGCAATTTCTCGTTGTCGGTTGTACCTGAGAATCGAAAGGCTGATTCCGCAGAAGGGTCGTTGCTTCCACGGTCGCGGTTTTGCTCAGGCCAAGCAGGCCGTCGACCGGAAACAGTCGATCATAGGTAAGCGTAGCCGTGTAGATGATCACATCGCGCGCGCGCCCGTTTCCGTTACGTCCGCCATCAAGGTCATGACGGCCGTTGTCATTCAGATCGACAAATGCCTCGTTATTGTCACAGGTGTTGTTGCTGTTGCCGTCCGTAAACGGCTCGGCCCGCGCTTGGGCGAAGCGATAATCGCTGAAGGCGACACGGCTAAAGGTCACATTGCCATGGGGAACAAGCCGCTGCACCTGCTCCGTGACTCGGTTGTCAAGCGCAAGGCGGTTTGCATCAGTCGCAGTCTCAAGCGTCGAAGAACGCGCCGCTGCATCGACTTCGCCGCTGAGAACCGAGCGGGCAAAGAGATAGAAGCTCGCATCGAACAGGCCCATCACCATGCCTAGAAAGATCGGAGCGACGACCGCGAATTCGACGAGCGTTGCCCCGCGCTTGTCGCTTAGCAGACGCCTGGTGGAAGGTGAACGATGCCCAGCCATCAGTTGGTCAACCGCAGTTCGGCCAATTGCGTCGCGATCGAGGCAAAGGCTTCGGTAAGTTGCTGCGCATTGGCCGCTCTGAAGGCCCGGTTGGGGGAGGCGCAATTGCTCAGCAAGGTAGTAAGGTCGGTCCCGAAGGCGATCACCCATACGGTTATGTTCTTGCTGTTCTTGGCGAGCGTGCAGAGCTCTGCGACGCGGGATTCGGTCACGGCATCTTCCAGAGTACGACTGGGGAAGCCATCGCTTGGCGTGCGCCGACGCGTTGTCCCCGCAATACCCCATGCCGAATAGGTGAACGGCCGAGTATCGGTTTGCCCATCGACCATGAAGATGATGTGTCGCCTTGCCGCGCCGTTCGCATCAGCGGCATCGTGCTCTTGGGCAAACAGCCCTTCGCGCGAAATCAGCCGCAGACCCCAGATCAGCCCGATCTCGTGATAGGTATATCCCTGCGGACGCAGCGCCGTCATGTAGGTTAGCAACTCGGCTCGCGTGATTGGCGCCAACTTTCTGGATGGTGAGGGGCAAGCCGATTCATAGAACGCGGTCTGCCCACCAGTGGGATTGTAGAAGTTGTAGGTCGTGGTCAGCCCCATTGTCCGGGTCGACGTTTGAGCCAGCCCGCTGAAAATCCAGCGGTTGTTTGTGTGCACGTTGGTGGATATGCCTGTCTGGCTTTCACGGTCGTTGAAGGTGACATTGCGAGAATACAGCACGCCAGGAAGATAAGGCTTCCATTGCGTTGCCGGATCGCTTGGGTTGGGTACCAAGTCGACATCCATGTCATATCGCGGCGTCAGAACCGTCTCGTTCGTTCGGCGGGTCGCGCGCTCCTCGATGCAGGCGAGGTTGAAGGGCGCGGCGGTCCCATCCGGCCACCTGATGGTGCGGTCGGTTTGGTTGTCGTTGACAGGCGCGTTGAAGGTCCCGCCGGTTATCACGTCAGTGCCTGCGCCAGAGCCTTTCAGCGCCCGCAGGTCATAGGTGACCGGGCGGTAGAACCAGTGGCGGGCGGTTTGCGGTGTTCCTCCAGTCGGCTGACCAGCCTGTGGATTGACTTCGTACGTCTCGGTCCGCCGCTCCGTATGATTGACGAAGTCCCGCGGCGTGATCGTGCAGTTTCCATTGACCCGCGTGATCGTGAATTCCCTGCCGTTCCGCACGCGCGTGTTTGTGCGCGAGCGCGGCACGGCTGATGAAGAAGGGGTCCAGCCGGAGTTTGTGGTAGTATCGGTCCAGTTCTCGCGTGGGAGGCTCGCCGGGCAGTTTTCCGACGGGGCAGGGTATGATGCACGGGTTATGATTGAGCCGCTTATGTACGCCCAGCCTGTATATGTCGTCCGGTGCGAACCGTGCGTGCCGCTACCGCTATTAAAGTTATGAACGCCGTCGGGTACGCGTGAATCATACACCCCGTCATTCTGAATCCAGTCCCGCCGCAGAAGACGACCGACATTGACGGTGTGCGAGTAGGGGACGAATCCATAGCGGATGACCGACCCTGCGGGTCTCGCGGTTTCAAGCGTGTCGTAGAACGACAGGACTGCATTATTCAGCGCGTCAATACGTCTGATGCTATCGCCCGGGTTGATGTCATTCATTGACAGCGTCGTGTCGAGCACCATCATCACGTCAGTATTGGGAATATTGAGATCGGCGGTGCAGGACACCGTGATGTTGCTGTCCTCCTTGTCGAACAGCTGCATCAGCGTCATCGGAACCGCGACGCTTGCGGTTCCTGTCACCTGACCATTGTTAGAGTCGGTTTCGAAAGTCATTCAGAGCGTGCCAAT
>JBJTTE010000173.1:0-6266 GCA_046080005.1 Erythrobacter sp. | reverse complement strand
CAGGGCTACATTGATCGTCGCTCACGATGCGCTGCATCGCTCACTCCTCTCGCCTTGCCCTGTGCCCAATTCGGCTCCGTCAGGGTGGGTCAGGTTTGTCGGAAAACGCTCTAGGGTCCGTACTCAATAAGTGCTGGCGACGCCGCGCACGTCTTCCACCGTGAGCCGCCACAAGCTCTCAGCCGGGATCGGGATAAGATCGCGCTTCACATGCGGGGGCAAGCTCGCGCGCAGCCAGTGCCGGGCGGTCTCGTCAGTCAGAACCAAGTTGCGGCGCATGAGGTGCGATTCTCCGGTGGCGTGCCCGCAAGCTTTAAGACTTTCTTAACTTTTCGAGAAGCGTGACGCGAACCCTGTCGCAGCATGGGACAGGAGCATATTTGCGCGCTCCTGCGCCCGGCTGTAGAGCCTAGGCGAGACGACGGGAGAGTAATGCAATGTCCGATTCCACCCGCAGCGCGGCAGCCCTGCTGGTCGATTGCCTCGCCGTGCAGGGGGCAACGCGGATTTTCACTGTGCCGGGTGAGAGCTTCCTGGCGGTGCTCGATGCCCTGCCCGACCGGCCCGAGATCGAGGTAGTGACCTGCCGTCAGGAAGGCGGGGTTGCCTTCATGGCCTGCGCCGACGGGGCGATGACCGGACGGCCGGGCGTTGCCTTTGTCACACGCGGGCCAGGGGCGACCAATGCCAGCATCGGCGTCCACGTCGCGCATCAGGATTCGCAGCCGATGATCCTCTTCGTTGGCGACGTGGCGCGGGGAATGCAGGGGCGCGAGGGCTTTCAGGAGGTCGATTTTCCGGCGTTCTTTGCGCCGATCTGCAAATGGGCCGCGCGGATCGATGATCCCGCGCGCATCCCCGAATATGTCGCGCGCGCCTATGCGGTGGCGATCAGCGGGCGGCCCGGTCCGGTGGTGCTTGCGCTGCCCGAGGATATGCTGATCGAAGCCGTGCCCGCCGCGCTTGCACCCCGCCCCCTTGCTGTGCGTCCCGCCCAAGCCGTGTGCCCGGACGCGATGCAGGCGCTATTCGACATGATCGGCGATGCCGCCAGCCCGGTTGCGATCATCGGCGGAGCGGGCTGGAACGCCAAGGCGCGCGCCTATTTCCAGCAATTCGCCGAGCGGGTCGGCCTGCCGGTCGCGACCGCCTTTCGCCGGCAGGATGCCATCGCCCCCGATAGCCCGGTCTATGCCGGGAACCTCGGCTACGGCCCCAATCCCAAGCTGACCCAGCGGGTGCAGCAGGCTGACCTCATCATCGCGGTCGGGGCGCGGCTGGGTGAGGCAACCACCGATGGTTATGAAGTGCCAACGCCCGAGCACCCCGGCCAGATGCTCGTCCATATCCATCCCGATCCCGAGGAGCTGGGGCGGGTCTACCGCACCGATCTCGCGCTGTGCTGCGCGCTCGATGAATTCGCTGAATGTGCGGCGCTGTGGGAAGATGAGGGCGTGATCCCCTTCGATGCAGGCGCCGAGGCCCACGCCGAATGGCTGGCATGGTCAACCCCCCAGCCCTCCGATGCGGCGATCGACCTTGCCGCCTGTGTGGCGGCGATGCGCGCGGCGCTGCCTGCCGATACGATGATCTGCAACGGGGCGGGCAACTTTGCCGGGTGGTGGCACCGCTATTGGCGCTATGCGGCCTATCCGAGCCAGCTCGCGCCGACCTGCGGGGCGATGGGCTATGGCGTGCCCGCTGCGGTCGCTGCGGCGCTGCGCTTTCCCGAGCGGATGGTTATCGCAGTTGCGGGAGACGGGGATTTTCTGATGAACGGGCAGGAGCTCGCGACGGCAGCGCAATATGGTGCCAACCTGATCGTGGTGGTGGTCGATAACGGAGCTTACGGCACCATCCGGATGCATCAGGAGCGCGAATATCCCGGCCGGGTCTCGGCAACCGCGCTCGCCAACCCCGATTTCGCCGCGTTGGGTGCAGCCTATGGGGCGTGGAGCGCGCGGGCCGAGACGACGGAGCAATTTATCGCCGCGCTGGATGAGGCGAAGGCGCGCGCCGGCATCCGCCTGATCCATGCGGTGACCGATCTTGAACGGATTGCTGCGAGCGGTGCGACGATTTCGGGTCTGCGCGCAAGGGCCAAACGGACGGCGTGAAAACAGCGGCGTGCGTGCGCGGTTTTGATCGCGTCCAGACCCCGGATAGCGGTGTCTAGACCCCGGTTAGACCCCGGTTAGACCCCCGCCAAAACGATGTTTCGCGTGAAACATTGCCGGTATTGAGGCTGGTTTGGGGCGCGGGCTTGGGGGTTAGCCCTTGGCCATCTCGCAGATCAGCTGCCATTCCGCCGGCGTGACCGCGCAGACCGACAGGCGCCCGAGGCGGATCAGCTGCATCTCTGCCAGCCGCGGCTCGGCCTTGATCGCGGCGAGGGTCACCGGATGCGCGAACTTCTCCTTGGCCTTGACCTTGACCGCAGCCCATTTGCCGGTCTCGTCGGTCGGATCGCCGATCCCGGCAACGCTGATCGTGCAGATGCCGACGATCTCCAGCCCTTCGCGCGAGTGGTAGAAGAACGCTTCGTCGCCCACCTGCATCGCCTGTAAATTGTTGCGCGCCAGATAGTTACGCACGCCGTCCCAGGTCCCCTCGCCTTCGGCAACCATGTCGTCCCAGCTATATTTGAAGGGTTCGGACTTCATCAGCCAATAGGCCATGCGCGCGGCGCTCCCGGTTAGAATGATCGCGCCGCGATAGCCCGCCCGCGCCCGCTTCGCCAAGCCCCGTTACGCTACGGCATGATCGCCTGAGTTAACGCGATGTTTAGGGCGCCCTGCGATGAACTGCACAGGACCGGCAGCGGGCGATTGAACCGAGCCGAGCGCTGACAAGACGAGGCAATGGTTTTGACCGATCACGAACCAGATAATCCGCTCAAAGCCACCGAGCGCGATGTGATCGCCATCGGCATCGCGATCGCCGCGATCATCATGCTGGTCGGCACCGGCGGCTCTGTGCTCCCTAAGATGCTGGAATCGTTGCTCGGTCATGGCGATCAACCTAGTTTGCTGCTGGGTAACGCGCTGCTGCTCAACATCGCGTTGATCCTGTTCGGCTGGCGTCGCTTCCGCGAGCTGAGCCGTGAGATCGCGGTCCGCCGCAGCGCCGAGGCGCGCGCGCAGGTGCTCGCCGCGACCGATCCGCTCACCTCATGCCTCAACCTCCGCTCGATGGTCGCTGCAACCGAAGCCCTGCGCCTGCGCGCGGCTGGACGCGGCGAAGCGGTCGCCTATTGCATGATCGATCTCGATAACTTCAAGAAGATCAATGATATGCATGGACATACCGCTGGCGATGCGGTGCTTGTCATGCTCTGCGAAAGAGTGCGCGCCCTGCTTCCGCATGATGCGCAGCTCGCGCGGCTGGGGGGCGATGAATTCGCTTTTGTGATGACCTATCCGCAAGGCCATAGCGAGCGGATCGATGACCTTGTGATCCGCCTGTTCGAAAGCCTCGCCCAGCCGTTCCGGATGGCCGGACTGACGGTCGAACTGACCGCCTCGCTCGGGCTTGCCAGCGATCATAATGCTGATGGCGCGATGGGGCCAGTGCTTGACGCGGCGAGGCTGATGCAGCACGCCGATCTGGCGCTCTGTTACGCCAAAAAAGAAGGCAGAAACCGCTACTTCTGGTTCGAACCCAGCATGGAAAGCCAGCAGAGGTTTCGCAATGAGCTCGAATCCGGCATCCGGTCAGGCCTTGCGCGCGGCGAATTCGTTCCCATTTATGAGCAGCAGATTGATCTCGACAGTGGCACGCTGGTCGGCTTCGAAATGCTCGCGCGCTGGCACTCGCCCGAATTGGGCCTCGTCAGTCCCGAGATTTTCATTCCCATCGCCGAGGAAATCGGGCTGATTACCGAATTGTCCGAGCAGTTGATGGAGCAGGCGTTCGTTGATGCGCGCGACTGGCACGACAGCCTTTCGCTCGCAATCAACATTTCGCCCGTCCAGCTGCGCGATCCCTGGTTCGCCCAGCGCCTGCTCAAGCGGCTGATCGCGACGGGTTTCCCCTCGCATCGGCTCGAAATCGAAATCACCGAAAGCTCTCTGCATGAGAACATTGGCCAGGTGCGCTCGATCAACCTGTCGTTGCGCAATCAGGGCATCAGGGTCAGCCTCGACGATTTCGGCACGGGGTATTCGTGCTTCGAACAGCTTCACAAGCTGCCGTTTGACCGGATCAAGATCGACCGCAGCTTCGTGCGCGAATTGTGCGAACCCGGCGAACGTACGCGGATTGTCGAGGCGATCATCTCCCTGGGGCGCGGGCTCGAACTGCCGCTGACGGCAGAAGGCGTCGAGGA
Organism: Erythrobacter sp.; assembly: GCA_046080005.1. Lineage (GTDB taxonomy): Bacteria > Pseudomonadota > Alphaproteobacteria > Sphingomonadales > Sphingomonadaceae > Erythrobacter. The sequence continues at coordinate 1,939 of JBJTTE010000173.1, read as the reverse complement.
TCAGGAGATCCTCGATGCGCTCAAGGGGATGGGGGACCTCAAGGCGCAAGGCTATTTGTTCGGCAAACCCGAAGATGGCAAAGCGGTGCGCGCGCGGCTCGGGGCGTTGGGCAAGCTGAATGCTGCGAGCCAAGAAGCCCCGGTCGGTCCGCAACGCGTCGGTCTGGGCGGGCGGATCCGCTAACACCTCACGCGGCCCTGATCCTGCGTCTCCGGCATGCGTGGGACTGGACGCGCTGGCTCGGTGTGCATAGATGCACGAGCCGTGACGCACGCAATTCCCTTCATCAAGATGCATGGCCTCGGCAATGACTTCGTGGTGCTTGACGCGCGCGCCACGCCGCTCCCCGCGATGACGCCGAAAGCAGCACGGGCCATTGCTGACCGCCGCACCGGGATCGGGTTCGATCAGCTGGTCCTGCTTGAGCCCAGCGAGATCCACCATTTCCGGATGCGGATCTTCAACGCCGATGGCAGCGAGGTGGGAGCCTGCGGCAATGCCGCGCGCGCCGTGGCGCTGCTCCACGGTGCACCTGCGATGATCGAGACGGACGGAGGGCCGATTGCCCTGGAACCGATGGTCGACGGTGCGCGGGTCGACATGGGCAAACCGCGCTTCGATTGGGACGCGATTCCGCTTGGCTATGCGATGGATACCTTCGCCATGCCGGTCGCCTGGGAGATGCTCGAAGGGCCCATGGCGGTCAATGTCGGCAACCCGCATGCGATCTTCTTTGTCGATGATGCCGACAGCATCGAACTCGAACGGCTCGGCTCGGTGATCGAGCGCGACCCGCTCTTCCCCGAGCGCGTCAACGTCAATGTTGCGAGCCTGCGCGGCCCGGATCATCTGGCGCTGCGGGTGTGGGAGCGCGGCGTGGGGCTCACCCGCGCCTGTGGCACCGGGGCCTGCGCCACCGCTGTGGCGGCGATCCGGCGCGGGCTTGTTCAAAGCCCCGTGCGGGTCTCGCTCCCTGGCGGTGACCTCACGATCGCATGGGAACCGGGCGACACCATAGTAATGAGCGGCCCAGCGACCGAGAGCTTTCGCGGTACTTTTGACTGGGACGACTACGCGTGAACGCCCCGCATATCGTCTCGCTTGGCTGCCGCATGAACATTGCCGAGAGCGAGCGGATGCGCGCGATGCTGGCAGGCGAGCGCGATCTGGTGGTGGTCAATTCCTGCGCGGTCACGGGCGAGGCGCTGCGCCAGACACGGCAGGCGATCCGCCGCGCGCGGCGCGATCATCCGGCGGCGCGGCTGGTGGTGACGGGCTGCGCGGCAGAGATCGACCGCGCGGCGATTGGTGCCATGGACGAAGTCGATGCCTTGGTCGCCAACGCGGCAAAGCTCGATCCGCGTGCCTGGAACATCGCCGCTGACGCGCCGTCTCTCGCCCCTGCGCGGACCCGCGCTTTCGTCGCGGTGCAGAACGGCTGCGACAATGCCTGCACCTTCTGCGTGATCCCCCAAGGTCGGGGCACGAGCCGTTCGTTGACGGTCACACAAGTCCTACACGAGATCTATGCGCATCTTTCAGCCGGAGCTAAGGAAGTTGTCCTTACAGGTGTCGATCTGACCAGCTGGGGACATGATCTTACAGGCAGGCCTTCTCTTGGCACGCTCGTTCAGTCGGTCCTGGATGAATTTCGTCAACTTGCTCGCCTACGGCTTTCCTCCATGGACGGGATCGAGATCGATGCGGCTCTGTTCGAGCTGCTGGCGCACGAGCCGCGCGTGATGCCGCACCTCCATTTGTCGCTCCAGCATGGCGCCGATCTGATCCTCAAGCGGATGAAGCGCCGCCACAGCCGCGCCGATGCAACGGCGCTGGTCGCACGGCTCAAGGCGCTGCGCCCGCAGATCGCGGTCGGCGCGGACCTGATCGCAGGCTTCCCGACCGAGGAGGCAGCGCACCATCAGGCGAGCCTTGCGA
>JBJTTE010000172.1:0-7718 GCA_046080005.1 Erythrobacter sp. | reverse complement strand
GCCCCTGCGGCGCGCCATTCCTGTCCAGCGGACTGCAGAACGCGATGAGGGTGGGTCAGGTTGGTCGGAAACCGCTCTAAGCGAAGAACACCGCATTTCGACGCCCTAGGCACCAGCTTTGGCTGGGGTGACGGGGGTGCGAGCAGGGGTCGAGAGGGGGCCTACAAGGGGTCTAACGCGGGTCTAGCGGCGTTCAAAACCGATCTGCGGGCCCTCAAAATCAGTGTGCCGCATCCCAGCTCAGGCCCGTGCCGATCTCGACCCCGAGCGGCACGGTCAGTTCCACCGCCGGCAAGGCCGCCTCGGCCATCACCTGGCGGATGATCGGCGTCGCGGCTTCGACCCGGCCCTCGGGCAGTTCGAACACCAATTCGTCATGGACCTGCAGCAGCATCCGCACATCGGTGAGGCCCGCCTCGGCCAGCGCGGGCAACATCTGCGCCATCGCACGCTTGATAATGTCGGCGCTGGTGCCCTGGATCGGCGCGTTGATCGCCGCGCGCTCGCTCCCTTGCCGCTCGGCCTGGTTCTTGGAGTTGATCCGCGGGAACCACGTCTTGCGGCCGAACAGCGTCTCCGAATACCCCTGGGCGCGCACGCTCTCCAAGGTGTCGTGGATATACCGCTGGATGCCCGGAAAGCGCTGGAAATAGGTGTCGATCATCGCCTGCGCCTCGTCAGGATCGACTTCGAGCCGTCCGGCCAGACCCCAGCGCGAAATGCCGTAGAGGATCGCAAAGTTGATCGTCTTGGCCCGCGCGCGGGTGTCGCGGGTGACCTCGCCGAACATCTCCTGCGCGGTGCGGGCGTGAATATCCTCGCCCTGAGCGAAAGCCTCCTTGAGGCTATCGACCCCGGCCATATGCGCGGCCAGCCGCAATTCGATCTGCGAATAGTCCGCCGCGAGCAGCACATTGCCTGCCTCGGGCACGAAGGCCTCGCGGATCTGGCGGCCGATGGCGGTGCGGATCGGGATGTTCTGCAAGTTCGGATCGGTCGAGGACAAGCGCCCGGTCTGCGCCCCCACCAGCGAGTAGCTGGTATGGACGCGCCCCGTTGCCGGATTGATCGCCTCTTGCAGCGCATCGGTATAGGTCGATTTGAGCTTTGCCAGCTGTCGCCATTCGAGCACCAGCCGGGCAATCGGCGCGCCCTCTGCCGCGAGCTTTTCCATCACCGAGACATCGGTTGAATATTGCCCGCTCTTGCCCTTCTTGCCGCCCTTGTAGCCGAGCTTGTCGAACAGGATGTCACCCAACTGCTTGGGGCTGCCAACGGTGAATTCCTGTCCAGCAGCCGCGTGAATCTCGCCCTCCAGCCGGGCGATGGCGACCGCAAATTCCTCTGACAGCTTGGCAAGCCGCGCACGGTCCACCCGGATGCCTTCGCGCTCCATGCCCGCGACCACCTGGATCAGCGGGCGATCCACCCGCTCATAGACCTTGGTGCCGCCCTCGACCGCCAGACGCGGCTTCAGATGGGCGTGCAGCCGCCACGTGATGTCGGCATCCTCGGCGGCATAGGCGGTGGCGCGGTCGAGCGGCACTTCGGCGAAGCTGATTGCTTTCTTGCCGGTGCCGCACAGCTCCTTGAACGGGATCGGGACATGGCCGAGATGCCGCTGCGAAAGCTCGTCCATCCCGTGGCCGCCGCCCATGCCCTCCTCGCCGCGCCCCGCATCAAGATCGAAGCTCATCACCATCGTATCGTCAATCGGGCTGACCGCGATGCCGACCCGGGCGAGGACGTTGAGGTCATATTTGCCGTTCTGGAAGATCTTGATGACCGCCTCATCCTCCAGCAGCGGCTTCAGCAGAGCAATCGCCTCGGCGAGCGGGACCTGGTCCGGCCTTTGCGCAAACATGTCGCTGCCACCATGTCCTAGGGGGATATAGCAAGCATCATTCGGCCCCAGCGCAAGACTTACCCCGACCAGATCGGCCCGGATCGCATCGAGCGAGGTGGTTTCGGTATCGACCGCCACGACCTGCGCAGCGCGCGCGCGGCCAACCCAAGCCTCCAGCCGCTCCAGCGTATGCACCGTTTCATAGGCGGCATGATCGACCGGCGGCATATCGGGTAGCGGCTGGCGGTTGGCCTCGCCTGCCCCAGCACCATTGGCCCCGGCAGTGGTTTGCTTGGGCGGGTTGAGGTCGGTCGGGCGCATGGGACTGCCCGCCCCCGCATCGAGCCGCCGCAACAGCGAGGTAAAGCCGTGGGTCTGCAAGAACGCCGCGAGGGGCTCGGGCGGGACCGGGCCGAGCTCCATCTCGTCGAGCGGCTGGGGCAGGTCGCAATCTTCCTTGAGCGTCGCCAGCACCTTGGAAAGTTCCGCGTCGCCGCGCCCTTCGATCAGGCGGTCCTTGAGCTTGGATGGCTTCATCGCTGGCGCAGCATCGAGCGCGGCAGTGAGCGAGCCGTGCTCGGCAATCAGTTTCGAGGCGGTCTTGGGCCCGATCCCGTAAATGCCCGGCACATTGTCGACTGCATCGCCCATCAGCGCCAGCACATCGCCGACGAGTTCGGGACCGACCCCGAATTTCTCCTCGACTTCCTCCAGCCAGATGCGCTGGTTCTTCATCGTGTCGAGCATGTCGATGCGGGCCCGTCCATTGGCACCTTCCTGCTCACCGATCAGCTGCATCAGGTCCTTGTCGGAGGAGACAATCGTCACGTTCCAGCCCCGGCGCTGCGCCTCGCGGGCGTAGGTCGCGATCAGGTCATCGGCTTCCAGCCCCGGCACTTCGATGCAGGGCAGGCTGAAGGCGCGGGTGGCGTCGCGGATCAGCGGGAATTGCGGGACCAGATCCTCGGGCGGCTCGGGCCGGTTGGCTTTGTAGAGAGGGTAGATGTCGTTGCGGAAGCTCACCGATCCCGCATCAAGGATCACCGCAAGGTGCGTCGGGCCGTCGGCTGCATCAAGATCAGCAGCGAGCTTCCACAGCATGGCCGTGTAGCCATAGACAGCGCCAACCGGCGTTCCCTCGGGATTGGTGAGCGGCGGCAGCCGGTGATAGGCCCTGAAGATGTAGGACGAGCCATCGACGAGATAGAGGTGCTTGCCAGAATGCGGTGAAGTGTCGGCCATGCCGCCTGCTAGCACCCGTCGCCGGGCGCGGGTAGGGGGTTGGCGCAAGCCTTTCGCAGGGGCACGCCTCGCTCATTGCGGCGAAAATAGGGCAAAAAATGGTTCAGAGAGCTTTGTTCCGCTTGTATGCGCGCGGGTGTGTCCCTAGTTTGCACGCCGAGCCGGAGAAGAGAGAACCGGCCAGCGCGCTCCGGATCGGGCCGCGCGTCACTCGCAGGACAAAGGGAAACACATTATGCGCAAGATCATTCTGGCTGCTGCCATCGCCACTTCGGCCCTCGGTCTCACCGCCTGCGGCGGCGAAAAGGCTGCCGAAGAAGCCGGTGCCACGGTTGATGCCATGGCCGCTCAGGCTGAAGAAGCGACCGAAGATGCTGGTGCTGCCGTCGAAGGCGCTGTCGATGATGCAGCCCACGGCGTGAGCGCCGCGGTCGACGAAGCGGCCGACACGGCTGCCAAGACCACCGATGAAGTTGCCGATACTGCAGCCGACGTCGCGGCTGAAGCCGAAAAGGCTGCCGAGTAAGGCAATCGGTCTGGCGTTGCTAAAGCGGCGCTGACGAACAAATGGGGCGGTGCCACAGCGGCGCCGCCCCTTTTTTGTTGCCGGTTGAGGCCGCGCAGTCGACGCGCGGCCTAGAGCGTTTTCCAGTCAGGTGGAACCACCTGACGGTTCGGAAAATGCGGCAAAACAAAGACCTAGAGCGGTTGATCTGGCGCAGCCAGATCGCAAACCGCTCTAGCCGCCGTTGCCGTAAGGCGCCCGCACCCAATTGCGGGTGGGGTTTTGCTGAGCCTTGACCGCGAAACCATCATAGAGGCTGCGGGCAATTTCGGCGATCCGTTCGTCGCGGGCCAGCTTGCCGCCCTGTCCGGTGACGTAGATCGCGACCGCGATCACCCGGCCATCGGGGCATTCGATGATGCCGACATCGCTCGAGGTGTTGCTGAGCGAGCCGGTCTTGTGGCTGACCCGCGCTTCGAGCGGCATCAGCGCAGGGATCCGGCGCTTGCCCGTGACGGTGCGGCTCATCGCGCCGAGCAGCACCTGGCGGCTCTGGTCCGAGAGGTAATCGCCGCGATAGAGCCCAGCAAGCAGACGCACCATCGCCCGCGGGGTGGCGGCATCGCGGCTGTCGATATGGGTGACGGGGTTATACTCACCGTCGTCGCGCACCAGCGTCGCGATGTCGCGATTGATCGAAAATTCGCCGATGCCCTGGCGGCGCATCCAGTCATTGACCACACGCGGCCCGCCGACCGCCGCCAGCAGCGCATCAGTCGCCGGGTTGGACGAACGGGTGATCATCATCTCGATAAGGTCGATCGCCGGCATATACTGCCCCTCGCGCACCGGAGCCTTGGCGGAGGAATATTTGGCCGAGGCGACCGGCAGCAGCAGCGGGAACTCGCTGGTCAGCGAATAGCGGCCCTGCTCGACCATTTCGAGAAAGGTGCCGGCGACCGCGATCTTGCTGGTCGAAGCCATCGGGAACAGCTGGTCACCCAGCACCGTGACCTCTTCACCTGTCGTGAGGTCGAATGCGGCAATGCCGATCCGGCCCAGCGCCGGGTTGGCAAGCTCGGCAATGCGCTGCTCGAAGCTGGAGGCGTAGATCGCATCGAAGCTCTGCGGCTGACGTTTCTGGGTGCCAAAGGTGCTGTCAAAGTTGGCCTGAAGCTCATCCTGGTTCGCTGCGGCCGGGCTGGCGAGAGCCGCAAAGGTCGCCACAAGGCCGGCGAGGAATGCGAGAAAACGGAGACGGACCATACAGTAAGCTTACTCCAAGAGGATTGCGGCAGGCTTAATGTCGCCCTTATCCATGCCCGATTCGCCGCGACAAGGCCCCGACTTGCCGCATGCGGTGAACGGTGCGTGGGGCACGACAGGGCCGCCGCGCACCTGCCGATCCGGGCCTGCTGGCCGCGTTTAGCGCTTGCTCGACGGCTATGGCCGTTTGGTCGATTGCGGTCTTGCCATAGCAAAAGCGGGCTTGACTGCGCATCACACGGCGGCAGTCTGCAGGTCAATCACTAGGCCGAGGGAACCTTCATGATCGACACCGCCGCCCGCCGCGCTTCGCGCGCCGCCTTCGCCGCCCTGCTGCTTTCGGCCTCGGGGATCGCCTTTGCCCAGAGCGCGCAGATCGTGCAGCCGGGCGCGCCGGGGCAAGCGACCAAGACCCTGACCGCCGATCAGGCCACGAGGCTCGCGAAGGCCAGCTATACCGCCTCGGACGTCGCCTTCATGCAGCACATGATGGTCCACCACCAGCAGGCAGTCGACATGGCCATCCTGGTCAAGGAACGCACCAACACCAAGGAGTTGGTCGATATCGCGGGCCGGATCGAATCGAGCCAGGCCGACGAGATCGCCTTCATGAAGGACTGGCTCACCAGCCGCGGCGAGCCGGCGGAAGACCCGATGATGGCAGGCCACGGCGAGCACATGCATCACATGATGATGGGCATGGCCTCCCCTGAGCAGATGAAGGCGCTCGGCGAAGCCAAGGGCGTGGAGTTCGACCGCCAGTTCCTGACGCTGATGATTGCCCACCATGAAGGCGCGATCGACATGGTCGAGAAGCTGCTCCGAGAGGACGGCACTGCCGCTGACCCGGTGCTCTACCAATTCGTCGGCGACATCGATTCCGAACAGACCAGCGAGATCGAACGGATGGACAGGCTGCTCGCCGGCCTGTCGGGCGATCCGCGCTCGGGGCTTGCTGCGGGGTATGATAACGCGGGCGAAGCGATCATGGGGCTGACCAAGCTTGTCACGCTCGCCAAGCCCGCAGGCTTCTTCAACCCGGACAACCCGGCTGACCTGCGCCCGCCGGTTCCGCCCAAGAAGGACAAGGCCGAGGCTGAAGCCGAGGAAAAGCCCAAGGCTGCCACCAAGGGCAAGAAAAAGGCCGCGCCCGAACCGGAGGCCGATGACGACGCACCGGAACGCGAGGAGGAAGACCTCACCGAATTCGCCGAACGCACCCCGCTGCTCGATTTCGCCAACACCGATATCGCCTTCTTCGACGACATCATGGTCGTAGGCTCGTACCACGGCTTCAACCTTTACAAGCTCGCCAAGGACGGCACCCCCAGCCTGATGAGCTCGGTCGTCTGCCCCGGCGGGCAGGGCGACGTCTCGGTGGTCGGCAATATCCTCGTGATGAGCGTCGAGCAGACCCGTGGCCGGGTCGACTGCGGGCTCGAAGGCGCGCCGGGCAAGGTCAATGAAGACCGCTTCCGGGGCCTCAGGATCTTCGACATCTCCGATCTCGCGCGTCCGCGTCAGGTCGGCGTGGTGCAGACCTGCCGTGGGAGCCACACCCATTCAATCGTCAGCGCCGATTCCACCCGCCTGATCGTCTACAACTCGGGCACCGCCGGTATCCGCGAGGAAAAGGAACTGGCCGGCTGCATCGGCGAGGTCCTCGGCGACACCCGTACCGCGCTGTTCTCGGTCGATGTGATCGAGATCCCGCTGGCTGACCCGTCGAAGTCGCGCATCGTCAAGAGCCCGCGCGTGTTCGCCGACACTGCTACGGGCGAGATTGCCGGACTCTGGCGCGGGGGCGATCATGGTGACAAGACCAAGCAGACCGCGCCGACCGATCACTGTCACGACATCACCGTCTTCCCGTCGCTCAAGATCACTGCCGGGGCATGCTCGGGCAACGGCATCCCGTTCGACATTTCCGATCCGATGAACCCGAAGCGGATCGACGCCGTCACCGATACCACCTTCGCCTTTTGGCACTCGGCGACCTTCAATAATGACGGCACCAAGGTGATCTTCACCGATGAATGGGGCGGCGGCGGGCGGCCGCGCTGCAAGGCGTCTGACCCCAAGACCTGGGGCGCCAACGCGATCTATGATATTGTCGATGGCAAGCTGGTGTTCCGGACCCATTACAAGATGCCCGCACCGCAGACCGACAAGGAAAACTGTGTCGCGCATAATGGCTCGATCATCCCCGTACCGGGCCGCGATCTGTTCGCGCAGGCGTGGTATCAGGGCGGTCTCAGCGTGATGGACTTCACCGACAGCGCCAATCCCAAGGAAATCGCCTATTTTGATCGCGGGCCGATCAACGACAAGCAGATGGTGCTGGGCGGATACTGGTCGATCTACTGGTACAACGGCCATATCTACGGCACCGAGATCACCCGCGGGATCGATGTCTTCGCGCTCAAGCCGAGCGAGCACCTGACCGAAGCCGAAATCGCCGCCGCCAAGGCCGCCAAGCATCAGGACAACCGCTTCCCCGCAGACCCAGACCCAGGTGACCCGGGACGCTGCGGCCGTCGAGGCGGCGGAAGCCAGCCGCAAGGGCGGTTGACCGGAGGCGGGAGCGCTTTTGGCGGGCAGCTGTTTTTTCGGCCTTTGTGCTGGGGAGCTGTTGGTCGGCTAGCAACCCCTATGCGGACATCGCTTCTCCGTCTTCCCGGGCTTGACCCGGGATCCCGCTTTCTTTGCCTACACACCGAACAAAGGCAGCGGGGCCCCGGATCAAGTCCGGGGAGACGATAAGGGGAGGTGGCAGCTCCCCACCCATTTGCGGCCCATAAGGCCAATCAAGCCAATGCCTGAAACCAGACCTTAGAGCGGTTTCCGACCAACCTGACC
>JBJTTE010000171.1:0-4995 GCA_046080005.1 Erythrobacter sp. | reverse complement strand
CTCAGCCGCTCAACCCCTTTCGAAACGGCCTCTGAGACAGCGAAACCAAGAGGCGTTAAACATACGCCAGCTGCTTGAATTAACTCAGCAGGGCAGGCTAGATCGGAATAGTTTGCAATTTCTTAATGCTCTCGCCTGAGGTCACTACCTTGCCATTTCCATGAGGGCGGAACATTGCGCTTGCCTATCGCGCGCTTCGCTCGCTAACCCGAGGCATCGTGAGTGACGCAGCGACCGATACACTCTCGCCGGAAGCGGAGCTTGCCTTGGCATGGAGCAGCCCAAAGGTTCGCGGGCCGTTAAGCATAGCCTTTAAGTTTGACCGCCGTCTGGCCCGCATCGTCGCGCGGACAAACGAGCCGATGCTCGGCCAGATGCGGCTTGCCTGGTGGCGTGAGGCGCTGGGCAAGCCACCTGAAGCTCGCCCGCAAGGGGACACAGTGCTCGATGCGCTAGGTGTTGCCTGGGCAGGGCAAGAGGCGGCGCTGGTGCAAATGATCGATGCCTGGGAAATCCTGATCACCGCCGAGCATATGGATACTGCGCAAGCCCGCGCGTTTGGCGCGGGCAGGGGAGTGTTTTTTGGCGCCCTCGGCAGCGGCGCAGGCGAAGGCAGCACACAGCGGCTTGCCACAGCGGGCTTGCGCTGGGCTCTGGCGGATGCCGTCACGGCTGTCTCAGACGCAGCCGAGCGCAGGGTCATGATTGCGGCGGGACTGGCTGAACCGAGTGTCAAAGATCGCTTTCCGGCACAGCTGCGCGGGTTTGCGGTTCTCGAAGCGCTTGCCCTGCGTGCGCTCCGGCGTGGTGGCCGTCCGCTGATGGACGGGCGCGGGGCTCCACTTACGGCACTCAGGGCCGCTATCTTTCGCGGCTGATCGTGTGTATTTGCAGCATTATGGAGGTGGCATAGGGGGGCAGACCCTTGCGACAAGCAATGTTGGGAATGCTGGGCGGTCTGGTGCTTGCCGGCGTGGGCCTGTTCTGGTGGCAAGGTAGGGCGGCGGTAGAGCAGGGCGCCCCGCCGCCGCCCGCGGCTGTGCCAGCAGCCGATCCGCTCAAACTGCCCGAGGCCGATCCCGGGAGCATGACTGGCCCGGCGCCCCCGCAACCAAGCGAGCTTAGCCGCGAGGAGCAGCGCTTCTTCCGCTATGATCGCAACCGCGACCGGTTGATTACCCGGAACGAGATGCTCTCAACCCGCACCGATGGCTTTCGGGCGCTCGACAAGGATGGCAATAACTTGCTGACCTTCGAGGAATGGGCGGTCACCACCGTTGATCGTTTCGAAAAGACCGATTCTGACAAGGATGGCCGCCTGACCCCGCGCGAGTTTGCAGCCACGGCGCCGAAGCCGGCAGCCAAGAAGCCAGCTTGCAAGTGTTGATCCTTTAGGCGGGCACCGCCTCGCCCGTTTCGTTGATCCAGCGCGCAAGCTCGGTCTTGGCACGGGCTGTATAGGCCTCTTTGCGCACCTTCTTGCCGACATCGTGGAGCGGCGGGAACAGGCCGAAATTGACATTCATTGGCTGAAAGGTGTCGGCCTCGGCATCGCCGGTGATATGGCTCAGTAGCGCGCCAATCGCTGTAGTGGCGGGCAGGGGGCACCAATCGCTTCCCGCCAGCTCGGCTGCGGTCATCATCCCGGCAACCAGGCCGATCGCTGCGCTTTCGACATAGCCTTCGCACCCGGTAACCTGGCCCGCAAAGCGGATATGTGGCGCGGCTTTGAGGCGGAGCTGACGGTCGAGCACCTCGGGCGAATTGAGGAAGGTGTTGCGGTGCAGGCCTCCCAGCCGTGCGAATTCGGCATGCTCAAGGCCCGGAATGGTGCGGAACAGCTCCACCTGCGCGGCATATTTGAGCTTGGTCTGGAATCCGACCATGTTCCACAGTGTGCCAAGCCTGTTGTCCTGTCGCAGCTGCACCACCGCATAGGGCCAGCGCCCCTGCGGGAACTCGGGCGTGACATCAAAGGGGTTATCGAGCCCCACGCCCTTCATCGGTCCGAACCGCAAGGTATCAACCCCGCGCTCGGCCATTACTTCAATCGGCATGCAGCCATCGAAATAGGGTGTGTCCTTTTCCCACTGCTTGAATTCGGTCTTTTCGCCTTCAACCAGCCCCTTGTGGAAGGCGCGATATTGCTCGGCGTCCATCGGGCAGTTGATATAGTCGCCGTCTTCATTCGAGGCGTCGGTCCGCTTGTTCCAGCGCGACTGGATCCAGACCTTGCTCATGTCGATCGAATCGCGATGGATGATCGGCGCGATCGCATCGAAGAAGGCGAGCCGTTCGCTGCCCGTGGCGCGCACGATGCTCGCCGCCAGAGCTTCGGCTGTCAGGGGTCCGGTCGCGACAATGGTGAGACCGGCGGCGGGCAGGGAATCGACCCGCTCGCGCACAACGGTGACGTTGGGGTGCTGGGTGAGCGCCCTGTCGACCTCGGCGGAAAACACATCGCGGTCGACCGCCATCGCGCTTCCAGCCGGGACCCGCGCCACATGGCCGGCGCGCATCACCAGACTATCGAGCGCCCGCATCTCGTGGTGCAGCAGGCCGACCGCGTTCTTGGTGTCATCATCCGAGCGGAAGGAATTGGAGCAGACCAACTCGGCAAGGCCATCGGACTGGTGCGCCGGTGTCATCTCTCCGGAGCCGCGCATTTCGGACAGGCGCACCCGAACGCCGCGCTGGGCCAGTTGCCAGGCCGCTTCGCTCCCGGCGAGGCCGCCGCCAATGATGTGCACATCGTGCAAAGGTGCGCCCGTGGTCATGGCGGGGGAGGTAATTGCGTGTTAGCTCGCCTGCAAGTCCCAAGGCTGAGCGGTGAGGGAAAGCGCGGAGCATGGCGAAACTAGCACTGATCGAACAGCGGCCATGGCTCTTGGCAAGTCTTGCCGCCGCGATCGCGTTCTATTTTCTGAGCGACAATCCGGTGTTTGAAGGCACCTGGGGACTGCTTGCCAAGGGTGCCTCGGTTAGCCTGCTGGCGCTCTACGTGCTGCTGCGGGTCCCGCAGGGTAAGCACCGGGCGGACGGGTTACTGCTGGTGCTCGCGCTACTCCTGGCCTCGGCGGGCGATGTCGCGATCGAGCTTGATTTCGTGACCGGCGGAGCGTTGTTCGCCGCTGCCCATTGTGCTTCGATTGTGCTCTATCTGCGCAACCGGCATGCCCGCCCATCACCGATGCAAAAGCTGACCGGGGCAGGCTTGCTGATTGGCACGCCGCTGGTCAGCTATCTGCTCAGCGGCGAGGTGCAGATCGCGATCTATGCGAGTTTCCTCGGCACGATCGCTGCGGCGGCATGGATGAGCCATTATCCGCGCTACCGCGTGGGTACCGGAGCGGTGCTATTCGTGGCCAGCGACTGGCTGATCTTTTCGCGGATAGGACCGTTCGACCTTGCTCCGCTCCCCGATCTGCTGATCTGGCCGCTGTACTATGCCGGGCAGGTGATGATCGCGACCGGCATCGTCCAGTGCCTGCGGGGCGAACAGCCGGTCAGATGAGGGCCGTCAGGTGACGGGCGGCTCGCCTTCAGCTTCTGCGTCCTCGTCGGTCTCGTCGATCAATGCCGCGCCGACGATATGCTCGTCCTTGGCGACGTCGAAGATGCGCACGCCGGAGGAAGCACGCCCGGAAATGGCATAGCCTTTGAGGCTGTCGAACCCGCCTTCGATCAAATGGCGCAGGTCGATGCCAAGCCGGATCAGCTTGGCCTGGTCGGTCACCAGCATGAGCTGTGAGCCATGCTTGACCGGAAAGCTCGCTACCACTGGCCCGTTGCGCTCGGGGTTGCTTTCGGGCGCGCCAATATTGGTGATCCCCTGACCGCCGCGCGCAGTGGTGCGATATTCATAGGCGGACGAAATCTTGCCATAGCCATTGGCGGTGATGGTCAGGATGAACTCTTCTCCGTCCGCCATGGATGCCACTTGGTCTGCCGGCAGGGTGGGGGTGGCATCGTTGTTTTTCCATGCCGCAGCGCGCAGATAGGCCTCGCGGGTTTCGAGATCGGCTGTCAGCGGATCAAGTACCGCCATACTGACCACTTTTCCGCCCTTCTTGAGGCTCATGCCGCGCACGCCGATCCCGGTGCGGCTCTTGGTCTCGCGCGCATCGGTTGCCGCAAAGCGGATCGCCTTGCCGCTGTCGCTGGCGAGGAAGATTTCCTGCTCCTCGCTCAGCAATTGCACGCCGATCAGGCGGTCACCCGAGCCTTCGACAAAGCCCATCGCGTACTTGCCTGCGGTCGGGATATTGGCGAAGGCGTCCATCGAGTTGCGCCGCACCATGCCTTGTTCAGTGGCGAAGACGATGTTGAGATTGGCCCAGGTGGCCTCGTCCTCGGGCAGAGGGAGCACGTTGGTGACCCGCTCGTCTTCGCCCAGCGGCAGGAGGTTGACCATCGGGCGGCCCTTCGTCTGGGGGCCGCCTTCGGGCAGCTTCCACACCTTCATGCGGTAGACCCGCCCGGTGTTGGTGAAGAATAGCACCGGATTGTGCGTGGACGTGACAAACAGCTCGACTACGGCATCCTCGTCCTTGGTCGCCATGCCAGAACGGCCCTTGCCGCCGCGCGCCTGTGCCCGAAACGAAGCGAGCGAGGTGCGCTTGATGTAGCCACCATGGGTCACGGTGACGACCATGTCCTCGCGCTCGATCAGGTCCTCGTCTTCGAGGCCATCCCATGCCGGGGCGATCTCGGAGAGCCGAGGGGTGGCATAGGTGGCGCGGATCTCGGCCAGCTCCTCGCGCATCACGCCGTAGAGCATCACCCGATCAGCGAGAATCGCGAGATATTCCTCGATCGCGACCGCAAGACCCTTCAGTTCATCGCCAATCTCGTCGCGTCCCAGCGCGGTCAGGCGGTGGAGCCGGAGTTCCAGAATGGCCTTCACCTGAATTTCGGACAGGCGATAGGTGCCCCCGGTCTCGTCGGCGGAGGGTTCGATTGCCTCGACCAGACGGATGTATTGCGCAATCTCCC
>JBJTTE010000170.1:0-5611 GCA_046080005.1 Erythrobacter sp. | reverse complement strand
CCGTCAGGGTGGGTCAGGTTGGTCGGAAACCGCTCTAGCCCAAGGTCCTTGAGAAACTGGCCCTGCGGCCCGTCAAAGATCGCCTTGGGAATGGCCCGCAGCTTGCCATCAGGATCGGGCACGGGGTGCGGCATCGCCGCTGCGACAGGTGCCAGCTGCCTTACCGGTTCGGCATTCTTGCGACCGAACGGCTTCTTTCCAAACATGAAAATGCCCTTCCCGCAGCGCAGATCAGGCCGCAGGATAGGAGAGAAATATTGACCAATTGCAAAGGCTTCGGTGGCGGCAGACATGCAAAGAGCCGGCCCACCAAGGACCGGCTCCCGCAAGGCATTTTCCTCAAGCGTGTCAGAAGCGGGCCGAAACCCGACCGTACCAGAACCCGCCAAGCTGCCCGATCGGGGCAAAGTCATTGTAAATCGAACCGTTCGCTACCCCGCCGGTCGAGGTGAAGACGTTGCGCGTCTCGCGTTGCGGCAGGGTATCGAAGAGGTTTTGCGCGCCCACTGCGATCCGATACCGGTCCGCAAAGGTCACGCCGATTTCCAGATCGACGCTCGCCTGAGCACCGAACCTCTTGGAGAAAGGCACAGGATAAAGCGCCTGCGCCTCGGCCAAGGTGTTGATCCCCACGCTCGGCGTCGGGCCAATCCCGGTGGTGATCGGATCCTGGAAGCTGGTGTAGCTCCCGAAATAGCTCACCCGCCCGGTCGCATCAAAAATGCCGCTGCGGAAGTTGCTCGAAAGCACAGCCCGCCAGCGCGGCACCGCCTGCTCAATGTTGCCGGCCACGACATCATTGATCGGCGTAAAGTTGCTCAAGACACGGCCGCTTGCCAGAGTGCCGTTGATCGCACGGCGCTCGGTCACTTCGGTCTTGTTGTAGTTGACCGCGAGGTTGGTGTTGAACCGGCCAAGACCGGTGTCGGCCTCATGCTGGATCACCGCGTCAAAGCCTTGCGTGCGGGTATCAAAGGCATTGGTGAAATACCGGACCGCGCCCAGATCTGCTGCCTCGGCCACACCCTGCGCGACGAGGAATTGCGCATCGGTTAGCCCATTGGCGTTGACGATGTTGGGATTGATCTGGCCCGTGATGCCAATACGGTCGGTAACCTCGATGTTGTAATAGTCGATGGTGATGTTGAACCCGGCGCCCGGATCAAGCACAATACCGCCCGAAAAGCTGACGGATTATTCCGGAGTAAGGGGTTCCGCGAGATAGAACCGGCCGATCTCGCTGTCGGGCCGGGCCGTGACGATCCCGAGCGGTACGGTCGCGCCGAAGGGGAACCCGGTGGTCAGGTTGTTGGTGAACTGCTGACCCGGGGTCGGCGCGCGGAAGCCAGTTGATGCGGCACCGCGCAGTGCGACGCCCTCAACCACCTCATAGCGGGCCGAAATTTTGCCGTTCAACGTCTCGCCGAAATCATCGAAATAGTCATAGCGGCCCGCCAGGCCGATATCGAGGCCGGTCAGCGGGGTCAATTCCACGTCGACATAGCCCGAATAGTTGTTGCGGCCGCCCTCGATCACCGAATCCGGGCCAAAGCCCTGGAACCCGTTGGAGCCGGGCAGCGCGGTTTGTGTCCGCACAAAGGTGGGAGCCGATGCGCCGGGGGTTGCGCAGGGTACGGGCGCTCCCGCGAGTGTGCACTGGAACAGACGCTGCGAGGCGAATGGCCCGACTTCCCATGACGGGCGGTCACCCAAGCCGACCTCAAAGGCCTCACGCCGAACTTCGAGGCCCCAAGCGATGAAGAGCGGGTCTTCAAAGCCAATTTCGGCTTCGGTGTTGAAGTCGGCGTTGAAGTTGAATTCGCGCTGGACAAACTTGCCCATATAGAAATCGGTCGGCGTTGCCGGCCCAAGCGAGGCGTTGACGGTATCGCTCATGAAGTAGCGGATCTGGTTGACCCCATACATCAGCGAGAAATCGTAGTTGATGCCCATTTCTTCGCCCTTGAAGCCACCGACGATGCCGATGTCCTCATTGGTCGCCTCGAAGAACGGCGCAAAGCCGTTACGGAATTCAGGGAAGCGATTGTCGTTATTGAGGTTGAAGGTGGCGCCATTGATGTCCCACAAAGGCCGCCCCTAGGGGTCAAAGCCAATCCGGGTCAGGAAGACCGTCGGCACCGATTGACCGGTGGTCGCCGTGCCAGGCCGACCCGGGATCGGATCATGGGTCACGGAGACCGGAATGCGCAGGTTGAAGTCGTTGCCCTGACGCTGATAGCCATAGTTGGCAAAGGCGTAAAACGTGGTGTCGCCCGCGGGAATTTCGGTGTTGAGCGTCGCGCGGTAGGCCCGGTTTTCAGGTCCGCCGAGCCGGTTGCCGGTCGGAAAATCGGTGATGATCCCGCGCGCGGCCAGCGGTGCGATGGTGGGCCGCGGCACCGAGCGGTCGAAGATGTTCTGGTCGATGAATTCCGCCGTTATGTTCACGAAGCCGCCGTCATCGCCGAGTTCGGAGCCATAGAAAGCCGTAAGCTGCGTGTCTTGTCCGTCACCGGCATAGGCTTGGCCGTAGCGCGCGGTTACCTCGTAACCCGTATCGCGCCGCAGGCCGATGTTGATCACCCCGGCAATCGCGTCCGAACCATATTGCGCGGCCGCCCCATCGCGCAGCACTTCGACCCGGCCCACGGCCGCGCTGGAGATCTGCGACAGGTCCGCGCCTTGCGCGCCGGCATTGAGCGCCCCGGCAGCGACCTGAACCAGTGCCGAGCGGTGCATACGCTTGCCGTTGAGCAGCACGAGGATCTGGTCGGAGGGCAGGCCCCGGAGCGTCGGCGGGCGCACGAAGGCGGAGGCGTCACCGAGCAGGTTGCGCTGCTGGTTAAACGAGGGAACCAGCGTCTGGAGAATGGTCTGAAGCTGCGGTGCGGGCTGGGCGCGGAAATCTTCTGCCGAGAAGACGTCCACGGGGACCGCACTTTCTAGCACGGTACGGTCGGTCCGGCGGGTCCCGGTGACGATGATTGTTTGGCCGGAAGCTTCGGCTTGAGGATCCTCGGCCGGCTGGTCGGTGGAACCATCCTGAGCAAGGATCGGCGTGGCAGGCAGGATGAGCGACGCGAGGAGAAGGTGACGAAATCGCATTATGATAGGCCCCTGTTTTATCGTTGCACTTTTGCAGTACGATAACGCGGCACTATCATGCGGGTTTCGTGAAATCGAAACAAAATGACACAATCATGGAGGGTAAATGACGTAGTTTGTTATATAATTACGCACGCATCCCCAAAAAACGGACTTCCCGTAGTCCAGCGTATAACTTTTTAATATCTTTTAGTAATATAATTGCTTTTTTCGCCTAGTTTCTGCCTGAATGTGATGAAGTGCGTCAATATGGCGTAATAAACAGCTTGGCTATTCCGACTGCGGGCTTATCAGTGCGCCCCGTGTCCTCCCTCCCCACGATATACCTCGCCATACCCGCTCTTCTCGCCGCCGGTGCAGCCGCTGGCTTTGCAGGAGGGCTATTTGGCATTGGCGGCGGCTTCGTGGTTGTCCCGGTGCTCATTTTTCTGCTCCCTTTGCTCGGGGTCGTGCCGGCTGAAATCGCGCATGTCGCGGTTGGCACCTCGCTAGCCTCGATCATCTTTACCTCGATCCGCTCGACCCTCAGCCATGCCGAGCGCGACGCGGTCGATTTCAGTCTGTTACGCAGCTGGGCGATCTGGGTGGTGCTGGGAACGGCGGTGGGAACAATGGTCGCAGGGCTCGTTTCAAGCCGACAGCTGGGCCTGATTTTCGGCATCGGCGTGATGGCTTTTGCGGTCTATTTTCTGCTCCCCGCGCGCAAGGGTGCGCCGCTGTTTGCAGGACTGCCAACCGGACTGTCGCGGGTCGGCATTGCCAGTGCACTGGGCGCCTTTTCGACCTTGCTTGGGATTGGCGGCGGGACGGTGACGACTGTCACCATGACCATTTGCGGCGCGCCGATCCACCGCGCCATTGGCACAGCCGCAGGCATGGGCGCGATCATCGCGCTACCTTCCACCGTCGGCTTCATGATCATCGGCTATGGCGAAGCAGGGGTTGGCTGGGGCTCGCTGGGCTACGTCAGCCTGCCTGCTGCTGCCGCATTGATCGCCACCAGCGTGTTCTCTGCGCCTTATGGAGTCGCCGCTGCGCACCACCTGCCCGCCGCAATCCTCCGCCCATTCTTCGGACTATATCTCGCCATGATCGGGGTCATAATGATCACGCGGTTCTGATCCACCCGCACCCAAGCAGAAAGGACCTACTCCATGCTGACCAACCGCCGTTCTTTCCTTGCCGGAGCCAGTGTCGCGACCGGGCTCAGCACCCTTCCCCTGCCCGGCCTCGGCGCGGCCACCGCCGCCGCTGCGGTCGAGCCGGATTTCGGGCCCAAGATTGGCCAGGCGCTGCTGAGCCGCAACGAAAACCACTATGGTCCCGCGCCCAGCGCATTGAAGGCGATCAGCGATACGGCAACCATGGGCTGCTATTACAATGACCGGGGCCTGGCCAAGCTCACCGCGATGATCGCAGAGCGCAACGGCGTCTCACCCGCGCAGGTGGCAATCGGCGAAGGCTCAACCGAAGTGCTGTCAGCCGCCGCGCTGGCGTGGGGGCGCAAGGGGAAGATTCTGGCTCCCGAGCTGTTCTGGGACACCACGGTTCTCTATGGCGAACGCCAGGGCGTGAAGGTCTCCCGCGTGGCGATGCTCGCCGACATGGGTGTGGACCTTGCCGGGCTTGAGGCTGCGGTGGATGACAGCGTGGCTATGGTGCACCTGTGCAACCCCAACAACCCCACCGGGATCCTGATCCCCCCGGCTGAGCTCAAGGCCTTCGCGGCCAAGGTCGCCCCCAAAGCGACATTGCTGATCGATGAGGCCTATAATGAGCTGACCGACCGGCCTGACGAAAATTCGACCATCGATCTGGTGCGGGCCGGCGCCGATGTGGTGGTGTGCCGGACTTTCTCCAAGATCTATGGCATGGCTGGGCTCCGCGTCGGCTACGCTATCGCCAGCGAAGAGAACGCGGCCAAGATCCGCGCCCACCAGATGAGCTTCGGCGGGAACCTTGCGGGGCTTGCCGCAGCGATTGCCAGCTACAACGACATGCCGTTCCTCGAACAATCGCGCGCCGCGGTGCTCGAAGCGCGGGAAATGATTATCGCTGCGGTCGCCAAGTCCGGGCTCGAAGCGCTTCCGTCGCAGACCAATTTCGTGTTTGTGAAGGTGCCCGATGCCAATGCCCTGCGCGATGCAATGGCGACCAAGGGCATTGCGATCCGCGGCGCTTATGGCAGCCTCAACAGCTTCTCGCGGGTCAGCACCGGTAAGCTTGAAGATGTCGCGCGCTACACTGCTGCCCTGCCCGAGCTATCCGGCAAACTTTGGGGCTAGAGCGGTTTCCGACAAACCTGACCCACCCTGATCGCGTTCAGAAGTCCGCTGGACAGGAATGGCGCGCGGCAGGGGCTTGGTTGCCCCTGCAAGCGGCGTGACGACGCCAGCGGGCTTCAGAACGCGACCCCGCCGGGGCGGGCCGAATTGGGCTCAGGGCTACGTTGATCGTCGCTCACGATGCGCTGCATCGCTCACTCCTCTCGCCTTGCCCTGTGCCC
>JBJTTE010000169.1:0-7221 GCA_046080005.1 Erythrobacter sp. | reverse complement strand
AGCCCGAGTTCGCGGGCGCGGTCCTCGAGCATCCCGGCGATGTCATCGAGCGTGGTGGTGCCATAAATCTCGGGCTCGCGGGTGCCGAGGAGATTGAGGTTGGGGCCGTTGAGAACGTAAACGAGGTTGCTCATGGGCGGGTGGATAGCCGCTTCGAAGCGGGCGCAAAAGGCGTCATCATCGGCTTTGTCGAAGCCTATCGCGTTTCCGCCCTATTTCGCTTAGGCCTTCCACATTGAGGGAGGTGTAATGCTGGCTAAACGGTCTTTTGTGCTTGCGGCCTTGATACTCTTTGCCGGAGCGCTGCTTCACGTTGTCGTTTTGGTCGGTGGTCCCGCGTGGATCGCTTTCGTGGGAGCGCCTCCTGAAGTCGTGAAGTCTGCCGAACTTGGCACATGGCTAGCACCGGTGAGCACTCTGAGTATCGCTGCACTGTTGGTGTTGCTGGCGCTTTACGCGCTCGCGGCGGCAGGAAAGCTCCGCCCTCTGCCCTTGGTCAAGCCGATCCTCGGGCTGTTTGCCGCGATCTTCGTTTTCCGCGGTGTCATCATCTTACCCCTTCTTGCCCAAGGGCGGGTAAACTGGGCAGTGCCTGTGGATCTGTTTATCGTAGCGAGCTCGCTGGCGATCTTCGTGCTCGGCGCTGCGCTTGGGCTTGGTCTGTTGGCGCGGCGCGGGTCGAGCTAGGCCCCTAGCGGTCCACACCCTTGACCTTACCCCACTGGCGCGCCGCCGTGTAGCCGAGGTAGCCGGTGCCGAACAGCGCGTAGAGCGGCTCGGGCAAGCCGGCGAGGTAGGCGTTCATGCCCGCCGCGATGGCATGCGCGGCCGCCGGGTCGAAGGCGCTCAGCACGCCCAACGGCAGCGAGGCGAGCAGCAGGATGTACATCACATAGAGAAAGCTCGGGCGCGCGCGGCTGGTCCACGGGTCGCTAGAATTCGCCTCGGCGACAATCGCCTGCAACTGCGCCTCGATCATCTTCATTTCCTGCGTGCCCTCAAGCGCGATCAGTTCCAGCGTGGCCTTGGCCTGGGCTTCCTTGTCAGGGATGATCTTGTCGATGATCGAGGCGATGGGGCCGATGAGGACGTCGATAAGAGCCATAGTGCGCGCTTCCTGCTTGAGTCGCGCTCTTGATTGACCGTATTGGTTCAAGTAAGAAAGTGAATTTACCTAATCCGTCCCCTTCTCAGCGAGCAGTCGCAGCGCTAGCGCCAGATGGGGCCTGTCCAGCATCGCCCCGTCAAGCGCCACTACGCCGGCACCTGGGTGATCGGCGAAAGCCTGCACCACAGCGCGCGCATGTGCCAGCTCCTCGGCACTCGGCGTGAAGGCAGCGTTGATCGGATCGACCTGCGCGGGGTGGATCGCCAGCATCCCGCCAAAGCCTTGCGCGCGCACAGCCTTGGCCCGGCGTTCCAACGCCTCCAGATCGCGAAATTCGGGCTGCACCGTCTCAATCGCGGCCACGCCCGCTGCAGCCGCCCCGATCAGACAGAGGCTGCGCGCCAGTTCATAGGTATGCGCATATTCACCATCCGCCCCGCGCTGCTCGCGCGCTCCGAGCGCCGAGGACAGATCTTCCGCCCCCCAGCTCAGCGCCACCAGCCGTGCCTTACCGGGGTAATCGCCCGCATACTCGCCCGTGCGGAACATGGCGGCAGCGGTCTCGGTCACCAGGGCAGCGACAGCAGTGCGCCCTTGCGGGATACCATTCGCCGCCTCCAGCGCCGTCAAGTAGTGGTGGAGCTGGGTGATATCCGCTGCCCCTTCGGCCTTGGGCAGGAACACACCGCCCGGTCGCGCGGGGATGATGGCCGCAAGGTCGGCGATGCAGTCGGGGCTCGCAATCGGATTGATCCGGACCCACAGCCTTGCGCGCTTGTCCGAGGCGGCTATCTGATCGGCCACCATCGCCCGGGCGGCTGCCTTGTTCTCGGGCGAAACCGAATCCTCAAGGTCGAGCAGCGCAATATCAGCAGGGCTGGCGATTGCCTTGCCCATCTTCTTTTCGCTGTCACCGGGAGCGAACAGCCAGGAACGCATGCGCGCAGGGGTGGAGGTGTTGTGAGCCATGTCGGGTTCCTTTCAGGTCGCCCGCTTACGCAGCCCCGCAGCACCGTGTAAAGTCTCAGAACGAGCCTTCGATTTCGAGCGAGAAGATGCGCCCGAACCTGCGCCGCCGGGTCTCCGAGAAGTTGACCAGCCCCGCAAGGCGGTCAGTAAACAGGGTGCGGTCAAACTTGTTGCGCCGATCAAGCAGGTTGCCAATGCTCCCACGCAAGGTCATCCCGGCGACGTTCTTGTTCTCGATAAACAGCGAGGCAAAGCTGAAGGTCTGCGAGCGGCGGAACACCTCGTCGAGCCGCGCGGTCGCGGCGAAGTCCTGCCAGTCGAAGTTGCCGCCGATCGCCCATACCTTGTCGGCGAAATCATGACGCAGATTTCCGCGCAGATTGATCGTTTCCAGACCCGGCAAATCGCGCGGTGTGCCGATGAACGGATCGGTCACGCGGCTGTCGATAAAGGCAAAGCGCAGGTCAAAGCGCGAGCCTTTCCAGCCCAGACGGTCGGACAGCAGCGTGAGGTCGCCGTTCACACCGTAACGCTTTGCCGAAGGGATATTGCCGACGCCTTGCCCGCCGCCTTGGAGCGGGATTTGGTCGACGAGGTCGGTGATATCCTCGTAAAAGCCGCGCAAATTGAGTTTGCCCAGCGTTCCCATCGACAGGTTCAGTTCCAGTTCCGAGACCCACGTCTGCGGCGGCACCAACCGGCCATTGGAACCATCCTCGCGGTCCTGATCAAGATCGACCCGGGCCAGGAAATCGCCGAAATCGAGCTGGCCAACCACCCGTTCGATCCGCCCCGCGACATTGAGCCTGCTGGTTGCCTTCCAGTCGAGCGCGACGAAGCCCTTCGGCCGCAAGAACTGGCGCGTCAGGCCGAAGGCACCCGATTGGCTGATGCGCGAGAACTCGGCTCCGCCTGAAAGCTGAAATTGCAGGCCCGGCGCGATCGCTCGGCTATAGGTGAGACCACCATCAAAGCGGTCCTCGTCAACCCGTGCGCTCGCGCCAGGCAAGGGCACGGGCTGGAACACGCCATTGGCATCAAGCACGGCCCGTTCAGCATCAAGCGAGAGGAAGTTGCGCGTGGCTTCCAAGGCCGCGACCCAGTTGCCGCCTGCCGCTGCCACTGTGTACTCGCCGCGCGCGATCGTCTCGCCCGCGCGTGATTCGGTGCCGAAGCGTGATCCAGTGGAGGGGCGGCCATCAGCGAATTGGGTGCGAACGGTGGCGACCTCCGGGCCGTCGGTCAGGCCGTTGAAGCCGATCAGCTTGAGCCGCCCTGGTCCGAGCGCAAACTCGTAGTCGGCCCCCAGTTCAAACCCCAGCGGCTCATCGGTACGGAGAAAGCGGCGCGTGCGACTGCCAAGGCCGATCAGGCTGGTCTGGTCAGACAGTTCTCGCTCGCTGAAGATCAGCTGGCTCACCTGCCCATTCACATTGAGGACATTGCCATTATCGGCCCGGCGGGTGAAGGTTCCGGCCAGCGAGACATCGTCGGTATTGAAGTTTGAGCGCTCTTGGCGCGTCTCGATCCGCTGGCCGGTGCGATTGAAGACCCGTTCCGGGCCGAGGTCACCGCGCCTTTCGGAATCATTGCGCAGCGCCACATTCCACTCGGTCTTGCTGCCGCCGCCCGCGAGCGCGACGCTCCCGGCGAACAGGCGCGCGGGCACACCAAAGGTGCGAAACTGGGGGGCGGCGCGGAACTGGCCGCTCACCCGTCCGCTCGAGCGGGTGACGACATTGAGCACCTGTCCGCTCAACCCGCCGATATCGAGACTTGCCCCGTCCACCAGATCGAGCCGCAAGACATCTTCGACCGGGATGCGCTGCAGCGCCTCGATCGGGCCATTGGACTTGCCCGAGATGCGTCGCCCGTTGATCAGCACGTTAACATCAGCCTGGCCCAGACCGCGTGCCTCATCGCCAGCGCGGATGGTAAAGCCGGGCACCTGCCGGGCCATGTCGAGCGCGCTACGCGGGGCGAATCGGGCAAATTCCTCAGGGGAAAAAGTGGTGCGCGTGGTGGTCGAGGTTGCCGCGCTATCGCTTTCCGGCGTGGTATCGGCCTCGGGTGCATCGGCTGCCGCGCTGCCATCCTGAGCCGCCAAGGGCGCAGCTCCGCTGGCCAAAAGCACCGCGAGGGCGCTGCGGGTGCAGAAGGACGCGCGGATCATGCGGCGGCGCTTGACCGCAATAAGTGCGCCGTGTCGAGCCATTGTTTTGCTGGGGTTCGTTCAAGGTGATTTTGCGCTCGACGAAGGGCGGTGCGCGTCGCGCGCTCAGCCTGACCGATCCAGCCATTTTACCGTCGTGCGCCCGCGCGCCAAGATGCTGGCACAGACGACTTTCCGTTGGTCGCGGAGCAAATAGGTTGCTATGTGAGACGGGAAACTCAAACAACTGGGGCACCGTCTGTGGCAGTAGCATTTTCAGTCAATGGCAAGTCCGTGAGCGTGGAGGCCGATGCCGATACGCCCTTGCTGTGGGTCTTGCGTGACGATCTCGGCATGACTGGCACAAAGTTCGGCTGCGGCGTGGCCGCCTGCGGGGCCTGTTCGGTGCATGTCGACGGGAGTCTGACCCGCTCGTGCAGTGTGCCGGTAAGCGAGATCGCCGGAAAGGCGGTGACCACGATCGAAGGTCTCAAGAGCGCCGAGGGCGTGCTTCACAAGGTGCAGGCCGCGTGGATCGAGGCGCAGGTGCCGCAATGTGGATATTGTCAATCGGGCCAGATCATGGCGGCCGTTGCCCTGATCGAGCAGGTCGGGACGCCATCTGACGCACAGATCGATGAGGCTATGACCAATATCTGCCGCTGCGGCACCTATCCGCGGATCCGCAAGGCGATCCTTGCCGCGACCGGCGCCGCCGCTCAGCAGGGAGAGGCATAATGGCTGACAATCCCTATCCCGATCTTGATCTTCCTGAGACCGAAGAACCGGCTGCAAAGCCGAAGAAGAAAGGCATCAAGCGCCGCATTTTCCTGATCGGAAGCGGCTTGCTCGCAGGCGGCGGCATCTTCGGCGTTTGGTGGACCGACACTTCGGTGAAGGCCAAGGCCAAGGCGATCACCGTGGGCGAGGGTGAACACGGTTTCCAGACATGGATGAAGATCGCCGAGGACGACACGGTCACGCTCTTCTCGCCCCATATCGATTTCGGCCAGGGATCGCACACCGCGCTCGGCCAAATGCTCGCGGACGAGCTTGATGCAGCCTGGGACAAGCTCAAGATCGAGCAAGCCCCGGCCGACCTGTCATTCGCCAACATCGCGCTCGGCAAGGGCTTCCTGCCCGAGATGGTGGGCGAGACCGTGGCGGGCCTGTTGCCGGACGCGCTCGTCGGGATGCTCGTGCGCTCGATGCCGCTGCAGATCACCGGTGGCTCCTCGGCGATCCGCTTCACCGGCGAGGTCGGCATGCGCAAGACCGGTGCAGCCGTGCGCGCGGCGCTGATCGCCGAAGCGGCTGACCGCCTGGGCGTGCGCCTGAGAGCGAGCTGACGACCGCTGACAGCGTCGTCACGCACGCCAAATCGGGCAAGTCGCTGCGCTATGGCGAGCTTGCAGCCGGGGCGGCGCAGCGGTCACTGTCCGGCGATCCTGTGCTCAAGACCCGCGACCAGTGGAAGCTTATCGGCAAGCCCATCGCGCGCCGCGACATTCCTGCCAAGGTCGATGGCAGTGCCGTCTACGGCATCGACTTCACGCTTCCCGATATGCGCGTCGCCACCATCGCGGCGGCGCCAGTGCGCGGTGGCAAGCTGGAATCGGTCGACGATGCCCCAGCGCTGGCGGTCAAGGGTGTCGAGAAGGTGGTCAAGCTTGATGACGCAGTGATCGTTGTCGCCAAGGGCTACTGGCAGGCGCAGAAGGGCCTTCAGGCACTGAGCCCGAAATTCAGTGATGGCGGACACGCGGCCGTCTCTACTCCGGCGATCTATGCCGCGCAAGCAAAGCTGCGCCAGACGGCAGAGAAGCCCGACAACGAAGGCGGCGAGGGCGATGTCGACGCAGCCTTTGGCGCTGCCGGAGCGACAATCGTCGAGGCCGAATACCGGGTTCCCTTCCTCCACCATGCGATGATGGAGCCCTTCGCGCTCACCGGCCATTTTAAGGATGGCACGCTGACCCTGTGGGGCGGGATGCAAGACCCGCTCAGCACCCGAACCAAGGCCGCAAAGGCAGCGGGCTTGGAGGTCGATCAGGTGGTCTTCAACCCGATGATCATGGGTGGCGGTTTTGGCCGGCGTTTCCCCGATCTGGCCGAGATTATCGATCAGGTGGCAGTGCTAGCCAAGCAGGTGCCTTACCCGGTGAAGCTGGTGTGGAGCCGCGAGGAGGAGGTGCGTCAGGGCACATATCGCCCGCAATCCTCCTCGGCGCTGAAGGCCTCGCTGAGCGCCGGCAAGATCACGGCGTTCCGGATGGACTATGCCCAGAGCGGCAATGCCGAGGGCGAGGTGCCGTTCATCTCCAGCATTCCAGCAACCTCGCGGCGGCACTTTGCCTATCAGTCGAACCAGATTGATGGTCCTTGGCGCTCGGTCAATGCCACGCAGATCGGTTTCTACACCGAGAGCTTCATGGATGAGCTTGCGGCGGCCGCTGGCGAAGACCCCTACCAATTCCGGCGCAAGCACCTCGCCCCGGAGTCGCGGCATCTGGCGGCGTTGGACATGGTAGCCAAGCGATCGGGATGGGGTACGCCCTTGCCCGAAGGCGTTGGTCGTGGAATTGCTATCGTCGAAAGTTTTGGCACGATTGTCGCCGAGGTCATCGAGGCGAGCGTTAAGGAAGATGGCAGTCCCAAGGTGCAAAAAGCTTGGGCCGTGGTCGATTGTGGCACGACGGTGAACCCACTGAACGCCGAAGCGCAGATTGCGGGCGGCCTGATCATGGGGCTTTCGTCTGCAATTGGCGAAGCAGTGACGCTCGATAAAGGAGCGGTGGTCGAGAGCAACTTCTCCGACTATCCGATCCTCAAGCTGGCAGATGCGCCGCCTGTGATGGATGTGCATTTCATCGAAAGTGGGGCCAAGACGGGCGGGATCGGTGAGCCTGGCCTCCTTTGCTGCTTGACTTGATTCTTCCGCGATAATTTGGGTAATACCAGGAATTAATTCCCCTGATTTTATTCCTGCTTC
>JBJTTE010000168.1:0-2994 GCA_046080005.1 Erythrobacter sp. | reverse complement strand
AAAGGGCCACCCGCTCCAGCACGTCTTCACCCGCGCGATCCCGACCGCGCAGTGCATGAATTGCCACATGCACCAGCCCAATATCTTCCTGAACTCGTTCCTCGGCTACACCATGTGGGACTACGAATCCGACGCGCCTTCGATGTGGCCGGCGAAGCAGAAGTACCCCACCGCTGAGGAAGTGCGGGCCGTCAATGATCGCAATCCAGAGGGCGCGGCGGTGCGTGGCCTTTGGTCAGACATCGATTTCCTGCGCAATGTCTATGACCTCAATCCGCAGCTGAAGGACACCCAGTTCGCCGATTATCACGGTCATGGCTGGAACTTCCGTGCGATCTTCAAGCGCGACCGGGAGGGCAACCTGCTCGACGCCGATGGCAAGATCGTTGATCCCGATGATCCTGAAAAGTGGCGCAAGGACGGCGAGGGCAAGTTCGTGCCTGCCGGAGTCAATCCGGGCAAGTCGGTCCACATGATGGACATTCATGCGGAAAAGGGGCTGCAATGCGCCGACTGCCACTTCGAGCAGGACAGCCACGGTAATGGCCTCATCTACGGCGAGGTTGCGCCTGCGATCGAGATCACCTGCAAGGATTGTCACGGTACGCCTGATCGCTATCCGACCTTGCGCACCAGTGGCCCGGCCGCGCCGCCGGAAGGCCACAACCTGGCCCTGCTGCGCAATCCCGACGGCAAGCGCCGCTTTGAATGGATGGAAGGCGAAGACGGTCGTCGCAAACTGATCCAGCGCTCGATCGTTGACCCGAACCTCGAATGGGAAATGAGCCTCGTCAAGGATTCGGTCGATGCCGGGCTACCCCAATGCGACCCGCGCGGCTCTGCTCCGTCAGTCGCCTGCTTCAACGCCAAGGCAGCCCGCGCCAAGCTGGTCAGCCGCTATGGTGCGGAGACCGGCAATTTCGAATTCGGCATCGGCATTGCCGAAAACGACCGCGCCCACCGCGATCCCGAAATGGCCTGCTTCACCTGTCACCTCTCCTGGACAACCTCTTGCGGTGGTTGCCACCTGCCGATCGAGGCCAACTGGAAGACTCCCATTCACCGCTATGAAGGCGGGGAGACGCGCAACTTTGCCACCTACAACCCGCAGGTCGCGCGCGACGAGATGTTCCAGCTGGGCAAGCACCAGACCATCAAGGGCAATCAGGTTGCCCCCGTACGTTCGTCGTCGGCGCTGATCCTGTCCTCGACCAACATCAACCGCGAACGCATCTATGTGCAGCAGCCGCCGATCAGCGCGATTGGCTTCTCAAGCCAGGCTTTCGCTCCGCACTTCCCGCACACGGTGAGAAAGACCGAAACCAAGACCTGCACCGATTGTCACCTTTCCGCACAGGACGACAATAACGCGATCATGGCGCAGCTGCTGCTGCTTGGGACCAACTATGTGAACTTTGTCGGTCTCAACGCCTGGACCGGCCTTGAGGGTGGTTTCCAAGCAACCCGCGTGACCGAGTATGACGAACCGCAGACGGTGATCGGCTCCTACCTCCACCGTTATGCCTATCCTGATTACTGGGGTCTGCATGTCGAACAAAACGGACGCGAGCTTAAGAACTGGGTGCGGGGCAAGGCCTTTGACAAGAAATTCAGCGGCGAAACGCACCCGCTCGAGGAATTCGTCAACGTCCACGAAGGCACCTCTGATCGTGTCGGCTGCCTCCAGCTTCGCGGCGAATACATGTTCGTCGCCGCGGGCAAGGGCGGGTTCACGGCCTATGATGTTGCCTCGGTAGCTAACAAGGGGACCTCGGAACGGATTCTGACCGGGCCCTTCTCGGGGCTCAGCCATGACACCAACGTCGATACGACCAATGCGACCTGCATGGCGCTCGCCACCAATCAGCCTGTCGCTCCGGCCCGCAACACCGAGAAAATGCGCGAGATGAATCAGGAGCAAGCGTTCCTGCCGATCTACAACTACGCGGCGGTGACGGATTCGGTCGAGGGGCTGATCCTCGTCAACATCAATACGCTGGCCGATGGCGAATTCCGTAACAACCGCCTGACCCGCAAGGTCTATGCCGATGGCTCCACCGCCTGGAACCCCGGCGGCGTGCTGGCCGGTGCGCGGCATATCGTGCTAGCGGGCGAGATTGCCTATATCACCGCAGATAAGGGCCTGGTGGTGGTCGATCTGTCAGATCCCGACACGCCGAAGCTTGCCGCCGTGCGCGAGCTGCGTGATGCGCGGGCCAGTGCTGTCCAGTTCCGTTACCTCTGGGTGACTGATGCTGAAGGGGTGAAGCTGTTCGACGTTACGAACCTGCGCGACCCGATTGCCGTTCCCGAGGCGACGGTGCCCTTAGCCGATGCGCGCCGCCTGTATCTTGCGCGCACCTATGCCTATGTGGCGGCCAAGGGAGAGGGCCTGGTGATCCTTGACGTGAAGAACCCGCGTACTCCGAGAATTTTCCAAAAGGTAACGCTGGGCGGGGCGCTCAACGATGCCGAGGACGTGATTGTCGCGACTACCAACGCCTCGCTCTTTGCTTACGTGGCGGATGGGCGCAACGGGATGAAGGTGCTGCAACTCACTTCGCCGGACAGCCAGCGCAGTTTCTATGGCTTCAGCCCCGCGCCGGTGCCGGAACTGATCGCCTTTGCCAAAACCCCCACACCCGCGATTGCGCTGTCCAAGGGGCTCGACCGCGACCGCGCGGTGGACGAGACGGGCGGTCAGATGGCGGTGTTCGGGCGGCTAGGCTCGCGGCCCTTTACCCGGTCCGAAATGGAGCAGCTGTTCATGACCCGCTCGGGCGTGCCGTGGAAGGTAAGCGACGAGGTCGATATGAAGCGTTGGGTGGGCATTGCTCCGCCGGGACCGCTGAGGGCAGATGCCCGGATGAAGTAAAGGGGGGAGGGAAGGCGCGCCGCGTGCCGCCAGCTCCTCTCCTTACGTTGGTCGGAAACCGCTCTAGGATCATGAATTCCAGCCGAGCGTAGGCGCCGCGCGCGGTCAACCCGCTCACC
>JBJTTE010000167.1:0-2614 GCA_046080005.1 Erythrobacter sp. | reverse complement strand
GACCGCGTAGCCCGCCGCTTCCAGCCGCGACCCGATCAACTGGGCGAGGATGTATTGCTCGGAGAATTGCTTGGCCGCGATGACGATGCGCCGGTCATCGCTTTCCGTGCCTTGCCCCCAGACCGCGGCAATAATGCCGAGCGCAACGACGAGTATCCCGCCAAAGGTCATCACTCTTGCGCGGCGGGCAAGGCCCACCCCGATGACCCACAAGAGGTTATCGGCGGCGAGCGCCAGTCCGGCACTCGCCACACAACCCGCCAGCACCAGCGCCCAGTTCTGGGTTTGCAGGCCGGCGAAGATCGGATCGCCAAGGCTCGGCTGGCCGATGGTGGTGGCGAGCGTCGCTGCACCGATTGTCCACACGCTCGCAGTCCGGATGCCCGCCATGATAAAGGGCGCCGACAGCGGGGCTTCGACCAGCACCAACTTCTGCCACTTGGTCATCCCGACACCGTCCGCTGCCTCAAGCACGCCCTCGTCGAGGTTGGCCTGCGCGGTGACGGCATTCCGCAGGATCGGCAAGAGCGCATAGAGCGTCAGCGCCATGAGCGCGGGCAGAAAGCCAAGCGTCGGTAGACCCTCGCCAAATACCGCGCGAAGGCTCAGCAGCAGCGGGAAAAACAGCGCCAGCAACGCAAGCGCGGGGATCGTCTGGACGAGGCTGGCAAGGCTCAAGGCGAGTCGCGCGACCACCTGCGAGCGGCTCGCCCACACCGCCATCGGCAGAGCGATCAGCATGGCAAGGCCAATCGCGCTGGCTGACAGCACCACATGCGCGGTAAGC
This sequence comes from Erythrobacter sp., assembly GCA_046080005.1. Classification (GTDB taxonomy): domain Bacteria; phylum Pseudomonadota; class Alphaproteobacteria; order Sphingomonadales; family Sphingomonadaceae; genus Erythrobacter. The sequence continues at coordinate 1,827 of JBJTTE010000167.1, read as the reverse complement.
TTGTCGCCAAGGCCGGGGAGGATGTCCAAGATGTCGTCCATCAGGTTTCCCGCTCGGTTGGCGCTTCCATCGCCGCGAGGCTCTCAGCTTGTTGGCGCGGGACGCTCACCAGCCGCTGCGCCACCGGCCCGCCCGCCCCAGCAAGCAGCGCGTGCGGGGTCTCGTCCGCCACCATCAGACCACGGTCCATCACCAGCACCCGGTCTGCGAGCAATAGTGCCTCGGCCATGTCATGGGTGACCATCACCGTGGTCAGGCCCAACGCCATGTGCAGCTCGCGCACCTTGTGGCCGAGTGCATTGCGGGTGACAGGATCGAGCGCACCGAAGGGCTCATCCATGATCAGGATATCGGGCTTGCCTGCCAGTGCGCGGGCCACCCCGACCCGCTGGCGCTGGCCGCCAGAGAGCTCGTCGGGCATCCTTCGCCCAAACTCGGGATCAAGCTCGACGAGCTCCAGGAGTTGCGCAATCCGCTTGGGCGGCAATTTTTCGCCTGCGAGGCGCGGACCGATGGCGATGTTCTCCGCCACCGAGAAATGCGGGAACAGCCCCACGCCCTGAAACACATAGCCGACCCGGCGGCGCAGGCTCGCAGGCTTGAGCGTGCTGACATCCTCGCCCGCAAACACCACCCGGCCTTCGGTCGGTTCGACCAGCGTGTTGACCGTCTTGAGCAGCGTTGACTTGCCCGATCCCGAGGAGCCGACCAGCGCGACGAAGCTCCCCGCAGCCAGAGCGCAGGAAACGCCGCCGACCGCCGTGACCTCGCCAAAGCGGCAGACTACACCGTCAAAGCTGAGCAGGGGCGGAGCCGTGGACATCGTTGCCGATTAGCGATTGTGGCGGCGGTGCGCCAGCGCCAGCGATTGGCCTTTGCGCGCCAGCTTGCTATGGAGAATGCAGAACAATCATTGCCCGGCGAGGAACGATTCATGCGCGCCACCCCCGATTTCGATTTCCATCTTGGCGAGGCGGCCGAGATGATCCGTGACAGCGCCGCGCGCTTCGCCGATGAGCAAATCATGCCGCTTGCCGAGCGGACTGACCGCGAAGACCGCTTCCCGCGCGAGCTGTGGGAGCCGATGGGCGCGCTGGGGCTGCATGGCATCACGGTCGAAGAAGAGTGGGGCGGTCTGGGACTTGGCTATCTTGAGCATGTCATCGCGGTGGAGGAGGTCAGCCGCGCAAGCGCGAGCATTGGCCTCAGCTATGGTGCGCATTCCAACCTCTGCCTCAACCAGATTCGCCGCTGGGGCGATGATGACCAGAAGGCCAGATATCTCCCCAAGCTGATTTCGGGCGAGCATGTCGGTAGCCTTGCGATGTCCGAGGCTGGCGCGGGATCGGACGTGGTCTCGATGAAGCTCAAGGCCGATGCCGTGCAGGGCGGCTATGTCCTCAACGGCACCAAGTTCTGGATCACCAACGCGCCCGAGGCCGATACATTGGTGGTCTATGCCAAGACCGATGGGCACGCGGGCAGCCGCGGGATCACCGCCTTCCTGATCGAGAAGGGCGACGAGGGCTTTGCGATTGGCCAGAAGATCAGCAAGGTCGGGATGAAGGGCTCACCCACTGCCGAACTGGTGTTCACCGACTGTCTCGTCCCCGAAGACCGCATTATGGGGCCGCTAAACGGCGGCGTCGGCGTGCTGATGAGCGGGCTGGATTACGAGCGCGTGGTGCTGGCCGGATTGCAATTGGGGATCATGCAGGCGTGCCTCGACACAGTGATCCCCTACCTGCGCGAGAGGAAGCAATTCGGTAAGCCCATCGGCAGCTTCCAGCTGATGCAGGCCAAGGTCGCCGACATGTATGTCGCCCT
>JBJTTE010000166.1:0-5036 GCA_046080005.1 Erythrobacter sp. | reverse complement strand
ATAGGCGATGATGATGCCCGCCACGATCACCAGCGTCGGCAGCGCGGTCGCTTCAAGGCTGATCGCGAGGCCCTGGATCACGTTGGTGCCGTGGCCGGTTTCCGAGGCCTTGGCGATCGAGCGCACCGGGCGGTACTTGGTCCCGGTGTAATACTCGGTGATCCAGATGATGAGGCCGGTGATGGCAAGGCCCAGAAGGGCGCAGTAGAACAGGCTCATGCCGGTGAAGCCCGCCGTGGCCGCAGCCGCGACGACCGCTTCGCCGGTGGCCGGATCGATCTCGGCAATCGCCGCCTCGGCAGCCCCGCCGAGGCTCGCGTTCATGTCGCCCAGCGCATACTGCATCACCGCGTAGATCAAGGGAATCGAGGTCACCGCGGTGACGATGAAGCCCTTGTACATGGCTCCCATCACGTTGGTGCCGACGCCGAGGCGCACGAAATAGGTGCCCAGGATCGAGGTGACAATGCATACGCCGCCGATCAGGAGCGGCAGCGCCATCATCGGCAGCAGCAGATCGCCAAGGTCAGTGAGCAGCAGCGCGGTCAGCACCATGGTGGCGCCGACGGTGACCACATAAGTCTCGAACAGGTCAGCAGCCATGCCAGCGCAGTCGCCGACATTGTCACCCACGTTGTCCGCGATCACAGCGGGGTTGCGTGGGTCATCCTCGGGAATGCCCGCCTCGACCTTGCCGACAAGGTCAGCGCCCACGTCGGCCGCTTTGGTAAAAATCCCGCCGCCCAGACGCGCGAAGATCGAGATCAGCGAGGCTCCGAAAGCAAGACCCACCAGCCCGTCGATGACTTCGCGGCTTGATGCGGTAAGGCCCATCGGGCCGATCATCATAGCAAAAAACACCGCAATTGCGAGCAGCGCGAGACCTGCGACCAGCATGCCCGTGATCGCACCGGCGCGGAAGGCGAGGGTGAGGCCAGCCTGAAGCCCGTGCGAAGCGGCCTCAGCAGTGCGCACGTTCGCGCGCACCGAAATATTCATGCCAATATAGCCTGCAACACCCGAAAGCACCGCGCCGGTCACAAATCCGATCACCGCTGTCTTGCCGAGCGCAAAGGCGACGATCGCAGCCACGACAACGCCGACGATCGCAATGGTGGTGTATTGACGGTTGAGGTAGGCCTGCGCGCCTTCTTGGATCGCGGCGGCAATCTCTTGCATCCGCGCATTGCCGGCGCTGGCACCCAGCACCTGCGAGCTGGTGACGATGCCATAGACAATCGCAAGCACCCCCAGCCCAATCGAAATAAGCAATAGATTCACGACCAGTCCCCTCTCGTTAAGTTTGAAGCCTTGCGTGATGAAGGCGTGCGCCTGACGTGGTCACATGGGCGCAGCGACGCCCCCCCATAGGGTTTCACAGAGCGCTGGCAAGCCTAAGGCTGCGCCAGTCCCGCAGTTTTTGACGCTTTCGACAATTTTGCGAGGGCTGTCCGAGCTGCCTTCGCCTTTAGCCGTGACGATAGCCCAGGCGAGCAGCATCAAGCAGCGGCTCATCATCCAGCATGACGGGCGCTGCATCGAGCACAGCGACCGTTCCGATGAGGTAGGCCGGAACCGGCAGCACCATATCCGAGGCAACGGTGAACAGCAGTTCGTAATCGTCCCCCCAGCGCATACATTCGCGCGCCCGGAGCGGATCGGCCACCGGCACGGCGTCCGTAGCGATCGTGAAGGTGGTTCCGCTTGCCTCGGCCATGCGCCAGCAATCGAGCAACAGCCCGTCAGAAATGTCCATCATCGCGCTCACCAAGGGGGCAAGCGCGATCCCTTCTGCGATCCGCGGGATTGGGCGGTTGAAGGCGGCGCGGTAAGCGGCCACACCCTCAAAGCCAAGCATAGCGCGTCCGACCGGCCCGGTTACGAACACACCGTCCCCGATCCGCGCCCCGCCGCGCGAGGGTACCGGCTGGCAGGTCGCGCGGCCAAGCGCTGTCATGGCGAAAGTGCTCGCCCCGGTTGCTGCGATCGTATCGCCGCCCAGTAGCGGTACGGCGAAGGCGGCAAGCGCATCGCGCAGGCCCGCAAGGAAACGTGCATCGTCATTGCCGAGCGCATGGCCAAGCAGCACCCCGATCGGCTGTGCGCCCTTGGCCGCAAGGTCGGAGAGGTTGGACGCAACCAGTTTCCACGCGACATCCGCCATGTCGGCTTCGGGCAGAAAGTGCGTCGCCTCGGCCATCATGTCGAGCGTAATGACCAATGCCTCTGTGCCCAGCGGGATGATCGCGCAATCATCCTCAAGATTGCGCGCGCCAGGGTGGAGCGGCAGGCTGCGCAGCGCGGCGACGAAATCGGTTTCATTCATGGTTGAAGCCGTAGCTAACCTGCGCGCGCTTCTTTTGCCACCGCATCAAGGATGCCATTGACGAACTTGGCTTGGCCATCGTCGAAGAAGGCCTTGGCGACCTCGACATATTCGTTGATTGCCACGGGGGTCGGCACATCGGCGCGGGCAAGAAGCTCGTAGGTTCCAGCCCGCAGCACCTGGAGCATGGCCTTGTCGAGCCGTGCGAGGCTCCACCCGGCGGCGAGCTTGGCAGCCACCAAGGCGTCGATCTCGTCCTTGCGGGCGTCGACCCCGCGCACTACTTCATCGAAGAATGGCACTTCGGCCTCGGCATATGCGGCATCGCCAAAGGCTTCTTCGTCGATGCCGCCTCCTAGCCGGCTCTGGTGGAATTCGTCGAGCAGGCGGTTGAGCGCGGTGCCCTCCATATGCTGCTGGTAGAGCGCCTGGACGGCAGCGAGACGCGCGGCTGAGCGGGCCAGAGAACGCGCAGGACTGTTCATTTGATCCTCAGCTCCACGGACTTGGCGTGGGCAGGCAAGCCTTCGGCATGGGCGAGGGTCGCGGCCGCCGGTCCGATCGCGGAAAAGGAAGCCGCATCAAGGCCAAGGAAGCTGGTACGCTTCATGAAATCGAGCACCGACAGCCCGCTTGAAAAGCGTGCCCGGCGACCGGTGGGAAGTACGTGGTTGGGACCAGCAACATAGTCACCGACCGCTTCAGGCGTCATCCGGCCAAGAAAGATGCTGCCCGCATGGCGAATGGCCTCAAGGTAAGGCTCGGGATCATCAACCGCGATCTCGACATGTTCGGCGGCAAGCCGGTTGGCGAGGGCGGGGGCCTCAGTGAGGAGATCGTTAACGACGATGACGACCCCGTGCGCATCCCAACTCGCCCGCGCAGTCTTGCCGGTCGCGAGCTGACCGATCAGCAGGTCGATGCAATCTTCGACCTGGCGCGCAAAGCCTGCGTCGTCGGTGATCAGAATCGACTGCGAGGTCGGGTCATGCTCGGCCTGGGAGAGCAGGTCGGCGGCGATCCAGTCAGGATCGTTCTTCCCGTCCGCGATCACAAGGATTTCGGATGGCCCGGCCACCATGTCGATCCCGACGACGCCGTAAAGCTGGCGCTTGGCCTCCGCCACCCAGGCATTTCCGGGGCCGGTAATGACATCGACGCGCTTGATACGCTGCGTGCCGTAAGCGAGTGCGCCGACTGCCTGCGCCCCGCCTACGCGCCACATCTCATCAACGCCTGCGATATGCGCGGCGGCGAGCACCAGCGGGTTCGACTGGCCCTTGGGCGTCGGGGTAACGACCACGAGCCGCTCGACACCCGCAACGCGCGCCGGGATCGCATTCATCAGCAGCGAGGAAGGATAGGCCGCGCGCCCACCCGGCACATAAAGGCCCGCAGCGTCCACTGCCCGCCAGATCGCGCCGAGCCTTACACCCTGCGGATCGACATAGTCCCGGTTCAGCGGCATCTGCGCCTCGTGATAGGCACGGATCCGTCCGGCAGCGAACTCGAGTGCCTCGCGCAGTGCCAGGGCGAGGTCGTTATAGGCTTGTTCGCACCGCTCGCGCGTGATCAGCCAGTCGGCCTCTTCGGCCAGCGCGTAGCCGTCAAACCGCTGAGTGTAGTCGACCAGAGCTGCATCGCCCCGCATCTTCACCACCCGGAGAATGTCCGTCACTTGACCTGCGACACTACTGTCGGCTTCGCGCCGGGCATCGACGATGCGGGCGAACTTCTGCTCGAAATCGGGCTGGAGCGAGGACAGGGTGTTGATCATGCGGCAGCGGCTTTTTCGCTACGTTCCTGCGCCTCGTGGCGGAAGGCATCGACAAGCGCAGCGATGCGCGGGTCGGTCTTGAGTGCCGCGCGATTGACGATCAGCCGCGCTGAAATCTCAAGGATCACGTCGGTTTCCACCAACCCGTTCTTACGCAGTGTTGTGCCGGTAGACACTAGGTCGACGATCTGGCGCGCAAGACCGAGCGAGGGAGCAAGCTCCATCGCGCCGTTCAGCTTCACGCATTCCGCCTGCACCCCTGCTGTCTCGAAGTAGCGGCGGGTGAGGCTAGGATACTTGGTCGCCACCCGCAGGTGACTGACCGTGCCGGGCTCGTTCGCGTCAAGTGCCATCCGCGCCACGGACAGGCGGCATAGCCCAATCCCGAGATCGACCGGCGCATAAAGATCGGCGTAGTCGAATTCCTCGATCACATCTGAACCGACGATCCCGATCTGCGCCGCGCCATGCGCCACAAAGGTCGCCACGTCGAAGGCGCGGACCCGGATCATGCGCATGTCTGGGCGGGTGCAGGCGAAGGCGAGCGCCCGGCTCTTGGGATCGTGGAACTCCGCCTCCGGCTCCACTCCTGCGCGCGCCATGACGGGAAGCGCCTCGTCAAGGATGCGCCCCTTCGGGACAGCGAAAGTTAGCTGTCCGGGATTGTCGGATGGGCCGTGCAGGGTCATGATTGGCGGCGCACTTAAGGGTGCGGACGGGAAAGGGCAATGGGAATGGGCGGTAAGCAACAAAGGCCAGCTTACGAATTCGTCGATATGAACACCACAGGGCCAGGCGCAGTAGCAACCGCCTTTGCCAATCAGGTCGCCTATTGCGACGCTGCAGGTGCGCATATCACGGCTCGGATCTGCGCCGAGATCGGAGCATTGCTCGCCACTGACAAGGCGGGCGATCTGCTAGACAGGATTCGCG
>JBJTTE010000165.1:0-3587 GCA_046080005.1 Erythrobacter sp. | reverse complement strand
CGAGCGCGCTGCGCACCACCGCCCGGCGCGATGGCGATCACTATGTCCTCAATGGCAGCAAGCAGTTCATCTCGGGCGCGGGAGCGAACGAGATCTATGTTGCGATGGTTCGCACCGGGGAAGATGGTCCCAAGGGCATTTCCTGCGTGGTGATCGAAAAGGATATGCCCGGGGTGAGCTTCGGGGCGAATGAGAAAAAGCTCGGCTGGCATTCGCAACCAACCGCCCAGCTGATCCTTGAAGACGTGCGCGTGCCGGCGGAAAATCTTGTCGGCGGCGAGGGCGAAGGCTTTCGCATCGCGATGATGGGGCTCGATGGCGGGCGGCTCAATATTGGTGCTTGCTCGCTGGGCGGCGCGCAGCGCTGCCTCGATGAGGCGATCAACTACACCAAGGATCGCAAGCAATTCGGCCAGGCGGTTGCTGAGTTCCAGAACACCCAATTCATGCTTGCGGACATGGCAACCGATCTCGAGGCGGCGCGGGCGCTACTATATTTGGCGGCGGCAAAAGTGACCGACAATGCGCCCGACAAGACGCGCTTCTCCGCTATGGCCAAACGGCTCGCCACAGATAACGGCAGCGCCATTGTTGACCGTGCGCTGCAACTGTTCGGCGGCTATGGCTATTTGCAGGACTACCCGATCGAACGGTTCTGGCGCGATCTGCGGGTGCATTCGATCCTTGAAGGGACAAACCAGATCATGCGCATGGTCGTGGGCCGGGATCTGCTGCGGCAGTGAACCGCGTCCAGCTTGCTCTTACGACGCTGGTGGTACCCGATTACGATGCGGGCATCGCTTTTTTCGTCGATGCGCTTGGCTTCGATCTGATCGAGGACAGCGACATGGGCGGTGGGAAGCGCTGGGTGGTCGTGGGCGGTCAGGACGGCGGACGGCTCTTGCTCGCGCGCGCCGCGACACAGGCGCAAGCGGCCGTTATCGGCAACCAGACCGGCGGACGCGTCGGCTTTTTTGCGCATATAGATGATTTCACAGGGACCCGCGCACGGCTTGTCGAAGCGGTGGTGAAATTTCACGAGCAACCCCGCCATGAAGCATATGGCACCGTTGCTGTCTTCAGCGATCCTTTTGGCAATCGCTGGGACCTGATCGAACCGAAAGACATAGGGCAATGACCGAAGACGTCCTGATCACTACCAATGGCCCGATCGGCCATATCAGCTTGAACCGGCCTAAGGCGCTCCACGCCCTGACGCTGGACATGTGCCACGCGATGAGCGCGGCGCTGAGCGAATGGGCTACTGATGACGCCGTCAAGGCGGTGATCCTCGACCATAATGAAGGGCGTGGCTTTTGCGCGGGTGGCGATATCGCCTTTCTGCGCAACTCGGCGCTGAACGATGGCGGCGTGTCGGGCCGCCAGTTCTTCCATGACGAATACCAATTGAACCACCAGATGTTCACCTATCCAAAGCCGATCGTCGCCTTCATGGATGGCATCACCATGGGCGGCGGCGTGGGCATCTCCCAGCCCGCCAAGTTCCGGGTGGCGACCGAGAATACCCGTTTCGCCATGCCCGAAACCGGGATTGGCCTGTTTCCCGATGTTGGTGGCGGCTGGTATCTTTCGCGGCTCGGACGGCGGTTGGGGCAGTTCCTGGCGCTGACCGGCGCGCGGCTTGACGGCGCGGAGTGCCTGTGGAAAGGCCTTGCCACGCATTACGTGCCGCACGAAATGCTCGCCGATCTGAAAGCGCGGATCCAGGATCATCCTGACCGCATCGCTGGTATCCTGAGCGAACCGGTAGGCACCCCGCCCAAGGCACGGATCGAGGTCAATGCCGACAAGATCGCCAAGCACTTCGCCTCGGACGTCTACGAGGAGATCCTCGCGAGCCTTGAAGCTGCGATTGACGCGGGCGATGACTGGGCGATCAAGGAGCGCGATACGCTCGGCACCAAGAGCCCGCAGACCTGCAAGGTTGCGCTGCGCCAGCTCGCGGAAAGCGCTGCTCTCGCCGATTTTGCTGACAATATGCGGATGGAATACCGCATCGCCAGCCGCGTGCTCCTGCGCCCCGATTTCGCCGAGGGTGTGCGCGCGGTGATTGTCGACAAGACCAATGATCCCAAGTGGGACCCGCCCGCCCCCGAGGCGGTAACCGCCGAACTGATCGACTCGATCTTCGCCGCTCTCCCCGCCGATGAAGAATGGAAACCGCTATGACCTATGAGACCATCACCGCCGAGACCGATGCTCGCGGGACCAAGGGTGTGACGCTGCTGACGATCAATCGCCCGCAGGCCTTGAACGCGCTGAACTCAAAGGTGCTTGAGGAATTGATCGACGCCTTTGCCGCCTATCAGGCCGATAGCTCGCAGCTCTGCGCGATCCTGACCGGCAGCGGCGATAAGGCCTTTGCTGCGGGGGCCGACATCAAGGAAATGAGCGAGAAGGCCGCGGCCGACTTCTACCTCGACGACTTTTTTGGGCCATGGACCAGCGAGATCGTCAAGAAGACCCGCAAGCCTTGGATCGCGGCGGTAAATGGCTTTGCGCTCGGCGGCGGGTGCGAGTTGGCGATGATGGCAGACTTCATCATCGTCTCGGATAAGGCGAAGTTTGGTCAGCCCGAAATCAAGCTCGGCGTCGCGCCTGGCATGGGCGGATCGCAGCGGCTGACGCGCGCGATCGGCAAGTCAAAGTCGATGGAAATGTGCCTGACCGGACGGATGATGGATGCCGTCGAGGCTGAGCGCAGCAATCTTGTTGCCCGCATAGTGCCGCACGACGAACTTATCGCTGAAACGCTCAAAATTGCCGCCACTATCGCTGCGATGCCGCCGATGGCGACCATCGCCAACAAGGAGATGGTGAACTCCGCCTTCGAGATGACGCTCGATCAGGGCCTGATTGTCGAACGGCGGATCTTCCAGATCCTCACCGCGAGCGAGGACAAGGTCGAGGGGATGGCCGCCTTTATCGAGAAGCGCGAGGGGCAGTGGAAGGGGCGGTGATCTCCGCAATTTGGGCAGTGATCGGCCTGGCGGCTTTGATCTACGTGCTCATGGCTTCGCGTCAGTGGGCCAGCCGGGAGAGTGCCATGCCGCAACGGTTAGGGCTTGGGCCTCGCATGGCCATTCATAGCAGCTTCGGGCTGTGTTCGGTTGGTGCTCTGGGGCTGCTGACGTTCGGTCTCGTAGGTGCAATGAGCTGATACGGAGAGAGACATGAAAATCGCCTTTATCGGTCTCGGCAACATGGGCGGCGGGATGGCTGCCAATCTTGTCAAGGCGGGCCATGAAGTCCGCGCCTTTGACCTCAGCGAATCCGCGCTTGCCGCCGCGCGCGAGGCCGGTTGCGCGACCTTCTCCACCGCCAAGGAAGCCTGCGAAGGCGTCGAGGCAGTCGTCTCGATGCTGCCCAATGGTGCGATCGTAAAGCAGGCCTATTGGGACGAGGTGATCGGTCATGCCCCCGCAGGCGCGATCCTGCTCGATTGCTCGACCATCGATGTAGCGACGGCGCGCGAGGCGATCGCAGTGACCGAAGCCCATGGTTACCAGATGGTCGATGCGCCGGTCTCTGGCGGGATCGCGGCTGCGAATGGCGGCACGCTCACC
>JBJTTE010000164.1:0-13818 GCA_046080005.1 Erythrobacter sp. | reverse complement strand
TCACGGCGTCGGACAGCAGGACCCAGTCGGCGGCTTCGAGGCTGGCGTGGGCCTCTATATCGATGACGTCTATCTCAACCGGCCTCAAGCCGCTGTGCTCGACATCTACGAGGTCGAGCGGATCGAAGTGCTGCGCGGACCGCAGGGCACGCTCTACGGCCGCAATACCATCGGCGGCGCGATCAAATACGTCACTGCCAATCTCGCCGATGAGACCCGGTTGATGGTGCGCGGCACCTATGGCTCCTTTGACCAGGCCGACCTGATTGTCAGTGCCTCGACCCCGATCACCGACAACCTCAAGATTGGCGCTAGCGGCGCGCGGCTGTCACGCGGCGGCTTTGGCGATAATCTCACGCTCGGCACCGAGAACTACAACCGCGACGCTTGGGCCGCGCGCGGCACCATCGAGTTCGATAGCGGACCAGTATTCGTCTGCCTCTCGGGCGACTATATCAAGGACAATACCGAAGCACGCCAGGCCACCGCTTCATTCCAGGCCTGCGCAGCGGCGCGCCGGTGCTGGATGACGTGTTCGATACCCGCGCCGGGCTCAATATCGTCGATCAGGAAGTCGAAGCCTATGGCGGTGCGCTCAACGTCGCGATCGAGATCACCGATACCCTGACCTTCAAGTCGATCACCGGTTACCGCGAAGATAACTCGACCACGCCGATCGACTTCGATAGCCTTCCCGCTGCCGACCTTGACGTCCCGGCGATCTACGAGAACGACCAGTTCAGCCAGGAATTGCAGCTGCTCTACGAGAGCGACAATCTCTCCGGCGTGCTCGGCTTCTACTACCTCGACGCCAATGCCCTCACCGCCTTTGACGTTGCCCTGTTTACCACAGTGGCAGGTCTGACCGCGCAGACGTTCGGTAATGTCAATACCGAGACCTATTCGGTCTTTGGCGATTTCACCTATGATCTGACTGACACAATCAGCGTCTCGGTGGGCGGTCGCTACACCAATGACAAGCGAAACAGTCAAGTGCTGCGCACAACCTTCCTGGGCGGGTTCTCCAACCTGTTCGGCGGCACGGGCGTTGCGGCGGCGGTGACCAGCAATTTCAACGGCAGCGCGACCTTTGAGGACTTCAATTCGCGCGCCTCGATCAGCTGGTAGCCCAATGCCAACCACAACATCTATTTCACCTATTCGCAGGGCTTCAAGGGCGGCGGTTTCGACCCGCGCGGCCAGACAACTGCGTGTCGCAATTCGCGCGGCGGGGCCTGCACGCCGCAGGAAGTCTTCGACTTCATGGCTTTCGATCCGGAAACGGTCGACAGCTTCGAATTGGGCTGGAAGGCATCGCTGCTTGATAACCGGGTGAACATCAGCCTTGCTGGCTTCCTCGCGCAATACACCGATGTGCAAATCCCCGGCTCGATCGGCTTCGATGCCAATGGCGACGGCGTGAACGAGAGCTTCATTGGGATCACCTCGAACGCCGCCGACGCCGACGTCAACGGGATCGAGTTTGAAGGCAACGCGCTGGTCGGCAGGGACTTTGCAGGGGAAGGCAGCCGCTTCACCATCAACTGGTCGCTCGGCGTGCTCGATGCCAAGTTCAACACCTTCATCGACAATTTCGGCCGCGACGTCGCCGATCAACGCGTGTTCCAGAATACTCCGGACGTCACGGCGCACATGGGCTTCACCATGGGCGTGCCGGTGGCGAGCGGGATGTTGGACCTGATCGGCCTCGCTTCGCTCAGGTCAGACGCAAGCCAGTTCGAGACACCCAACCGCTTCCTCAATCAGGATGGCTTCGTGCTGGTTGATGCGAGCCTCGTCTACACCGCCGACAGCGGGCTGTTCTCGATCGGGCTGCACGGCAAGAACCTGCTCGACAAGGAATACATCGTTGCGGGCTACAACTTCGTGGCTGGCGGCATCAATGGTGCGCCCTTTGTGCCGACGCTCGGCCGAGAAGGCACGCTGACCGGGTTCTTCGGCGATCCGCGCCGGATCTTCGTAACTGCTCAGGTCAACTTCTGACCCCGCTTTGGTGAGAAGGGATGGCGGTCGCGCAAGTGCGGCCGCCATCCCCTTCGCCATTATCCTTTGGCCCTTTTCTTGGGCAGCGTGAGCGGGCATAGGCCCGAGCCATGCACGATATCCGTTTAATCCGAGAGAACCCGGATGCCTTTGATGCAGGACTGGCTCGGCGTGGGTTGGGCCCGCTTGCCAAGGCTCTGATTACGCTCGATGAAGAACGCCGGGCGCTGACCACGCAGGTGCAGATCGCGCAGAGCCGTCGCAATGAGGCCAGCAAGCTGATTGGCGCAGCCATGGCCAAGGGTGACAAGGACGGGGCGGAGGCGCTGAAGGCCGAAGTCGCAGGCTTGAAAGATGAAATGCCCGCGCTCGAAGCCCGCGCCGACAAGATGGCAGCGGAGCTCAAGGCAGCGCTGGAGATCATCCCCAACCTGCCGGGCGCGGACGTGCCGGATGGCGCAGGCGAGGAAGAGAATGTCGAGGTTTCGCGCTGGGGCACGCCCCGCGTGTTTGACTTCCAGCCCAAGGAACATGCTGCCCTTGCCCCTGCCCTCGGCATGGATTTCGAGACTGGCGCAAGGCTCTCGGGCGCGCGCTTCACCTTCCTGCGCGGCGGGATGGCGAGGCTCCACCGCGCGCTTGGCCAGTTCATGCTCGACGTGCAGACCGGCGAGCACGGCTATGCCGAATGCAACCCGCCTGTGCTGGTGGGCCATGATGCCATGTATGGCACCGACAAGCTGCCGAAGTTTGCTGAGGACAGCTTCTCTACCACCAATGGCCGCTGGCTCATCCCCACCTCGGAAGTCTCCCTCACCGCCAGCGTTATGGGCGAGCTGCTCGACGAGACCGCGCTGCCGATACGCCTCACCGCGCTCACCCTGTGCTTCCGCTCCGAGGCGGGCGCGGCGGGGCGCGACACGCGGGGCTTCATCCGCCAGCATCAGTTCGAGAAGTGCGAGCTGGTCAGCGTCGTGCGCCCGGAGGACTCCGAGGCCGAACATCAGCGCATGGTCCGCGCCGCCGACACCATTCTTGAGCGGCTCAACCTTCCCTACCGAAAGCTGCTGCTCTGCACTGGCGACATGGGCTTTGGCGCCCGCAAGACCTATGATCTGGAGGTCTGGCTCCCCGGCCAGGGCGCGTTCCGCGAGATCAGCTCGTGTTCAAACACCGGCGATTTTCAGGCGCGACGCATGAACACCCGTTACCGCGTTGCCGGCGAGAAGCGCACCGAGTTCGTCCACACCCTCAATGGCTCAGGCCTCGCAGTTGGGCGCACGCTGGTCGCCGTGATAGAGAACTATCAGCAGGCCGATGGATCGGTCACAATTCCGCCAGCTTTGATCCCTTACATGGGCGGCATGGACCGTATCGAACCCTAAGGAGCAAGCTTATGCCCAGCAATCCATGGCAGCACGCCCGTCAGTCCGGCATCGCGGACGACATTGATTTCGCCATTCGCGGTGAGGACCTCCAGTTCGTCGAGATTGAGCTTGATCCTGACGAAAGCGCAGTGGCCGAAGCGGGCGCGATGGTCTGGAAAGACGCGAGCGTCGCTATGACCACCGTATTTGGCGATGGGAGCGGGGCTGACGATCAGGGCGGCTTCATGGGCAAGCTGCTGGGCGCGGGCAAGCGGCTCGTGACCGGGGAATCGCTGTTCACCACAGTCTTTACCCACCAAGGCCACGGCAAAGCCCGCGTCGCCTTCGCTGCGCCTACGCCCGGCACGATCCTGCCACTCAAGCTTAGCGATGTGGGCGGCACCCTGATCTGCCAGAAGGACAGCTTCCTCGCTGCAGCCAAAGGCGTTCAGGTCGGCATCGCCTTCCAGCGCAAGGTCATGACGGGCCTGTTCGGCGGCGAGGGCTTCATCATGCAGAAGCTCAGCGGCGATGGCTGGGTGTTCGTGCAGATGGGCGGCACACTGGTCGAGCGCGAGCTGGCGCCGGGTGAGGAACTGCACGTCGACACTGGCTGCGTGGCCGCCTTCACCGCCGGGGTGGATATGGACGTCCAGACCGTCGGCGGGGTCAAATCAATGCTGTTCGCGGGCGAGGGCGTTTTCTTTGCGCGGCTGCGCGGGCCGGGCAAGGTATGGATCCAGTCGTTGCCCTTCAGCCGCCTCGCGGCGCGGATGATGGCAAGCATGGGGCCAATGGGCAGCAACCGCGGCGAAGGCAGCATGCTCGGCGGGCTTGGCGATATCGTCATGGGCAACAACTGACCGGCCCGATGCGGATACTTCTCACCAATGATGATGGCATCCACGCGCCCGGCTTGAAAGTGCTGGAGGAGATCGCGCGCCAATTCTCGGACGACATTTGGATCTGCGCGCCGTCGGAGGAGCAATCGGGCGCTGGCCATTCGCTTACCCTCACCCGACCGGTCCGTCTGCAGCAGCTCGGCGAGCGGCGCTTTGCGGTCACCGGCACGCCAACCGATAGCGTGGTCATGGCCCTGCGCAACATTGTGCCCCGCACCCCAGACATCATCCTTTCGGGGGTCAATCGCGGCGCGAACCTAGGCGATGACATCACCTATTCCGGCACAGTCTCGGCCGCGATCGAGGGCGCGCTCGCAGGCGTACGATCGGTTGCCTTCAGTCAGGTCTATGCCCGCGAAGGCATGGGCGATGATGTGCCCTTCGCGGCGGCGCGGGCGTGGGGCCCAAAGGTGCTCGAGAAGTTGATCGATGCGCCGATGACCGAGCGCACCCTCATCAATGTGAACTTCCCGCCGGTTCCGGCACAGGCGGTCAAGGGAATCCGTGTGGTGCGCCAGGGATTCCACGACTATTCGCGCGGCACGATTGTCGAAGGCCGAGATCCGCGCGGCTACCGTTATTTCTGGTTCGGGCTCGACCAGATCGAGCATACGCTGGATCACGGTACCGATCTTGAGGCTATCGAGGATGGCTTTGTTGCGGTCACGCCCTTGCAGCTCGATCTAACGCACCATGCATCGATCGGCAGTCTCGCGGAGCGGTTCGGCAACTGATGGCGGACGGCTCGCGCCGGGAGCCGCTCAAGCGGGTCACGCTGGTCGGCGACCCGTTCAGGCCGCTCAGGCGACATCTCAGGATCCCCATTTGGGGCGATCTCAGCATCCGCATGACGCTCGCCTTCCTGCTGATCGCGTTCCTTATCGCGATCCACTGGTGGGACCGCGAGGGGCTGAAAGACAATCACGACAACGTCATCAGCTTTCTTGATGTCGTTTATTTCACGACGATCAGCGTTACGACCACCGGCTTTGGCGACATCGCCCCGATCACCGACCGATCGCGGCTGATCGAGGCCATGATCGTCACTCCGGTGCGGCTCGCAGTGCTGTTCATCTTCGTGGGCACAGCCTATGATTTCGTTATCAAGCGCGGCTGGGAGAAATGGCGCATGGCACGCATCCAGGAACAGCTGTCGGGACATATCGTGGTGCTGGGCTATGGCATCTCGGGCGCGCAGAGCGTTAATGAACTGATCGAGCGCGCGGTCGATCCACACACCATCGTGGTGCTGGATCCGATTGAAGATCGTCTGGCCGAAGCCGAGATGCTGGGCGTCAACATCATGGCCGCCGACGCGACCCGCGACGAAAACCTAAAGGCGGTGCGGATTGACAAGGCTACCAGCGTGCTTGTTTCGGCGGGACGCGACGACACCTCGATCCTCATCGTGCTGACGGTGCGTCATCTTGCGCCGAGCGTCCCGATCAGCGTGGTGGTCCGCGCCGAGGACAATGAGTTTCTGGCGCGGCAAGCGGGGGCGAACAACGTCATTAACCCCGTGCGCTTTACCGGCCTGTTGCTGGCCGGCAGTGTCAAGGGCACGCATGTCGCTGACTACATTGCCGATCTCGCCAGCGTCGGCGGGCGGGTGCAGCTGATCGAGCGAGCGGTCACGTCAGAGGAATGCGGCAAGCCGATCACGGCGCTGACCAGCGGTGGGCAGGGGCTGCGCATCTATCGCGATGGCCGGGCGATCGGCTTTTGGGAGGGCGAGTGCCAACAGCTCCAGTCGGGCGATATGGTGGTCGAGATTGTACCGACCGCAGCGACCGACGGCGGGACTAGCTCCTGAACAATACGAACACGCCGCCCATCGCCGCCATGCCGAAAAGGAAATGTCCCGCATCAATCAGGAACAGCGCGAGTGACTTTCTCAGATAGAGGTAGTTGATGCCGATCGCCGGGACCATCACCCCGCCAGCAAAGCCCACCGCCATCATCATGACCACATGTGGCGCGGGATCGGTGCGCGCCAGAAGATGCCACAGGACCATAGCGATCAGCATCTCGAAGGCGAAAGTCAGCGCGAAGATCAGCGCCATGTTACCGCCCTGAAGCTGCGTGTTGGTCAGCCCCGCCGCGCGCTGCCACAGCCTGCTGAACAGCACCCCATACCACAGCATGCCAACAGCGAAAAAAGCGGCCGCGCCCGCCAGCACTGGCCACAGGGCAAAATCACTCATGCTGGCTCTCCTGCTGTGTCCGGCCACTCGAGCTCCAGCGTCTGCCCCTCAGGCAGATCGGTCCATGCTTCGACAAACGGATCAAGGCCCTCACGGATCGCGCTCAGTGCTGCGGGAACACCGGAGGGGGGAGGGACAAGCGAGGTGGCCCAAGCAGGTTCGGCCATTGCCATGATCATGGCATCATCCGCGCCGCCGCCCCAGCTTCCCGCCTCAAAGCACTCCACGAGCCGCTCGGCCTGAAGCAGTTGGACAATGCCGGGATCGGGTGTGCCAGCGCGCTTGGCACTTGCATGACCTCCTGCCAGCGCAAGCGCCTGCACGTCACCGGGCGCCTTGCCAGAGGCTACCAACCCCCAGAACCCGCCTTGCATCTTGAGAGCGCGTTCAACGAAGAAGTGAAAAGCATCGTGCGGATACGGCCCCTTCTTGGCAAAGCTGAAGTCGGCACGCGATCCGTCGTCGCGGGTGACCGTGACGTGATCCTGTCTTCTGCCCTTTGTCATCGCGATGCGCATGAGAGAGTGTTTAGCCCAATTCGGCCCGCGCGTGTAGTGGCCGCGCGCGCTAGATCACGTAGGCGAATTCTTCAGCGCCCGGCGCGGGCTTGCGGCCGCGCATCTCGGCGTCGAGCTGCACCACGGTGCGGCTTGCGGTCTTGACGAAAAGGCCGGGGACGACGGCGTGGAGCATACAGGCAAGCCCGCCGACGACCATGCGCCAGCCAAAGCTGAGCGCGGTGCGGGCGTGCTGACCATAGCTCTCGCCAATGGCACGGGGATGGGCGATGAAGAGCTTGGTGATCATGCCGCGCCCCATGCCCCGTGCGCCAGTCTGCGGTCAACCCCGCGAGCTTCCCCTTGAGGATAATCTGGCGCAAAGTCCCGTCCTCGTGTAGGGGCGCGCCGCTATGTCCACCGCCCCCGCGATCACACCCACTGTTCTTACCGATCAAAAGAAGATCGGAATGGTCAGCCTCGGCTGCCCTAAGGCGCTCGTCGATTCCGAGCGCATTCTCACCCGCCTGCGCGCTGATGGCTATGCTTTCGCCGAGGATTATGCGGGCGCGGACGTGGTCCTGGTCAACACTTGCGGCTTTCTTGATAGCGCCAAGGAGGAAAGCCTTGCCGCGATCG
Source organism: Erythrobacter sp. (assembly GCA_046080005.1). Taxonomy (GTDB): domain Bacteria; phylum Pseudomonadota; class Alphaproteobacteria; order Sphingomonadales; family Sphingomonadaceae; genus Erythrobacter. Next base: position 6,205 of record JBJTTE010000164.1, on the reverse strand, counting down.
GAGAGGCGATTGCCGAAAACGGCCGGGTGATCGTTACCGGCTGCCTCGGCGAGGAGGCCGATGCGATCCGTGCCGCGCATCCCCAGGTGCTCGCGGTGACAGGCGCGCATCAATATGAGCAGGTGGTCGAAGCGGTTCACACCCACGCACCGCCGAGCCAAGGCCCCTTCATTGACCTGATCCCGCAGCCGTCCGATGCCGATATCAAGCTGACCCCGCGTCACTACAGCTGCCTCAAGATTTCCGAGGGATGCAATCACTCCTGCGCCTTCTGCATCATCCCGAGCCTGCGCGGAAAACTCGCCAGCCGCCGGATCGATGCCTGTCTGCGCGAGGCAGAAAAGCTGGTTGCTGCCGGGACCAGAGAGCTCCTGATCATCTCGCAGGATACCAGCGCCTATGGGGTTGATTTGCGCCACGAGACCCGCGCGTGGAAAGGCCGCGAGGTGCGCGCCCATATGACGGATCTTGCGCGCGAATTGGGCCAGCTGCGGACGCCAGAGGGCGAGACGCCGTGGGTGCGGCTCCACTATGTCTACCCCTATCCGCACGTCGATCAGGTCATCCCGCTGATGGCCGAGGGGCTGCTGACCCCCTATCTCGATATTCCCTTCCAGCACGCCAGCCCCAAGGTACTCAAGCTGATGCGCCGCCCTGCCAACGAGGCCAAGGTGCTGGAACGGCTGAAGAGCTGGCGTGCGATCTGCCCCGATATCGCGATCCGCAGCTCGTTTGTGGTCGGCTTCCCCGGCGAGACTGAAGAGGATTTCCAGTATCTGCTCGAGTGGTTGGAGGAAGCGCAGCTCGACCGCGTCGGCGCCTTCCGGTTCGAGCCGGTCGAGGGCGCTGCGGCGAATGCGCTGCCCGATCATGTGCCCGAGGCAGTAAAGGAAGAGCGCTACGCCCGGATCATGGAAGTAACCGAGCGGATCAGCGCCGCCAAGCTCGCCGCAAAGATCGGCCGCACCCTGCCCGTGATCATCGACGAGGTCGGTGAACCGGACGAGGACGGCGACATTGGCGCGACCGGGCGCAGCCAGGCCGATGCACCCGAGATCGACGGAGCGGTCTACCTGCGCAACGTGCCCGCAACGCTTCGGTCGGGCGATATTGTCGCCGTGACGATCGAGGATGCCGATGCCCATGACCTGTCCGGGGTCGTGGCCTGATCCTTACCGAGTGAAGTTGACAAAGTTGACACCCTGTCAACTTCACTAGGTATCCGTAAATAGCTGAATGTGTTCCGTTTTTCGTCCCGAATTGAAGCCGGACGGACAGGGGAGCGAGGCCTTGTTTTGCACCCGATCTCGCGCGAGCGGGCAGCAATGCCGCACGCATGGGGTGAGAGATCGACAATGGCAAAGAGCGCAGAGCTGCAGGGTAGTGCCACTGCGAGATGTAGGAAACCGCTAGGTCTCCCGCGTTAACCCCCGCCCCGGCCCGTCTCCCCAAGGGACGCGGGTTGGTTAATCGCTGGCAACCCGGCGGCTAACGGGGCATAAGCACACGCATGAACCGCGCCCTTGTATTTCTCGTCGCCGTGACCGTGATGCCCTTTGCTGCATCGGCCCAGCGTAGCCCCAGCGACGTGGCCCGCGCCGCCGAGGCGGCCGCCGTCCGTGTCAGCGGAACCTTTGAAGCCATCGATCCTGATAGCGAGATGCCGGCAAGCGATGAGGCTTCGGCAGCCTATGCGGGCCTGCCGCCGCTCGATAGCGCCATGCCTGATCCTGCCTCTGCCCCTATCCCTGCGGTACCGATGATCGAGGAAGACACACTTGCCGCGGCAAGCACCACGTTTGATGCCGATCTTGAGGCCCCGCGCGGCCCGGCTGTGCGGATGATTGATAGCCCGGTGGTGCAGTCGCTTCCTCCGACTGCCGCTGTCAATGCCATTGCCCCTACCCCCATCACCGCGCCAGTGGCGGCACCAGTCGCCACCGCCGCTCCGACGGCAATCGCCAGCAACAGCCCCTTCGTGATCAAGTCGATCCTGCCGATTGAGGGCACGATTCGCTATGGTGACTGGTTCTGGGACGAGAGCGCCGCGCCGGCCACCGGCACGCTGGTCATTACGGTTGACCTCGATGCGCGGGTCATCAGCGCGTTCCGCGACGGGCATGAGATCGGCACAGCGGTCGCGCTGCTCGGCACTCAGTCGCACCCCACCCCGATTGGCACCTTTCCGATCCTCACCAAGGAGCGCGACAACGTCTCGGAGAAGTACAAGAACGCCCCCATGCCCTATACGCTGCGGCTGACCTGGGCAGGGATCGCGATCCACGGCTCGCCGGTGATGAACGGCTATGCCAGCCACGGCTGTATCGGGGTGCCGGATGACTTCGCAGCAAAGCTGTTCGCCGTCGCCAAGCGCGGGGACAAGGTGATCATCACGCGTGGCCGAATGATCGGGGTCGGCGACAAGGTGATGTAAGCGGCGGGAGGTCCGCCAGCTAGCAAGCGCGATCAGTTCATCGACCGCGCAGGCTCCGGCCTGAACCGCCAGACGCGCATCGCCACGCCGACTTTCTCGACCCGTTCCACCCCCGGCACCACCAGCACGCCGCCAAGCGAGGCATTCTCGCCCGCCCACAGCCGCTCCCACGCCCGCGCTGCCTCAGAACGCGTCGCATGGCCGCCCAGCGCGGTAATGATCTTGCCGATCGTCTCGATCGCGATAACCCGGGGGACATTGGCGCAATAGGCATAGCCGAGGCCGCCCGGCGCGCTGTCGTCACGCATCACCATTTCGTGCCAGTCAAGCTCGGCATACCATTCGAGCGCCTGCCAGCTTTCCGCCAGATGGGCAGCACTGGCAGCGATCTGGATGGGATCGAGCCAATCCGCCTTGGCCAGGTGGGCACGCAGCCGCGCGCGGTCAAAGGCGGGGTTGATGTTGGAAGGGTCCTCAGCCGGCGCAATCCCGGCAGCGGCGACAATCTGCGCCAGTTCCGCCTTGCGCCAACCGAGCAGCGGACGCAGCAAGGTGACCTCGCTATCCGCGATCATCGCGCGCCCACGTACCCCGGCAAGACCAGCAAGACCGCTCCCCCGGTTGAGGCGCATCAGCAGCGTTTCGGCCTGATCATCGGCATGGTGCGCGGTGGCAACCGCCCCTAGCCCCGCTTCGCTCGCCCACTGCGCCAGCGTGGCATAGCGCGCCGCGCGCGCCTGGGCCTGGACATTGCCGGGAGCAAGCGTGACTGTGAGCGGCCTGAACGGAACGCCCCGTTCGGCGGCGATACGCTGCACCAGCGCCACTTCGCCCGCGGCTTCGGGACGCAACCCGTGGTCAATGCTACAGGCCGCAATCTGCCCCGGCATGGCCGCGTGCGCGAGCAGGAGCAGCGCAAGGCTGTCTGGTCCACCCGAAATCGCAAGGCCGAGGGGACCGCTGCGTTCCTCCTCCGGCCACAGCGCGGCCAGATCAGCGGCAAAGCGCGCGCGCGGCTCTAACTGCACTTCACTTTCGCACGTGCCGCCTGATAGTCGGTGGCGAGCCGGCCCGAGGTGATCAGCGGATAGGTCTCGGCAAACTCCGCAAGCGCGATGCAGGCCCGCTTGGTGTCCTTCAGCTCGATCATCGATGTGCCGAGATAGAGCAGGCTGTCCGGCGCGCGATCCCCGGCCTTGTTGGCCTGATAATTCTTGAGGAACCAGCGCGCTGCGTCCTCGGGCTTGTTGTCATCGAGAAACGCCCTGCCCAAGAGGTTTCGCCCGAAGCTGATGCGGGTGTGATTGGGATATTGCTCGACGAATTTGGTGAGCTGCTGGCGCGCTTCGGGGTAGAAGCCAGCGCTCCAAAGGCGGAAGCCATAGGAATACTCGTCATCCCCGGCATCGTCCGTCTGCGGCTTGGCGATGGCCTGCACAGCAGCCAGGCGCGTGGCGCTCGGTGAAGAAGCAGTCGCGGCGGGGGTGGTCGCGGCTGGGGTGGTCGCAGCAGGAGTCTGCGCGGGCGGGCGGGTGGCGGCAGCAGTGGTAGGCGTAGTGGCGGCAGGGGTCGCCACCGCAGGTTGCATCGCCGGGGTATTGGCCCCGGCAATCGGCGCGTTGCTCATGGTCTCAAGCGTCGCCAAACGGGTCTCCATCTGCGCGAGCGTATTGGCCTGCTCCTCGGACCGGGCGGTCAGCGCCTGGATCTGCGCCTCGAGCGCATCGAGCCGGACGAGAATGTCGGTAACAGCTGTGGTCGGCGGTGCAGTAACGCCCGCTGCATTCGGCACAGCACTGCTGGTGGCCGGGGCGCCGGGGCCGATCTGCGGCTCGAAAAACTTGCCGTCACCACCTGGGAAGACCTTGCGCTGCAAGGCGCGCACCTCCGACTCGATCTTGCGCAGCCGCGCCTCGGCAGGGGCGTCCTGCGCAATCACCGGAACAGGTGCTACGGCGATAGTCGCGGTGGCGGCGAGCATCAGCGCGGCACCGGCAAGTCGCAGGCGGACAGTGGGCAGGCGGGTGGTCATGACTGATCAGGTTCCCTCGAAATGTCCACAGGTGCATGGCGCGCACAAGATGAACGGTAGCCGAAATCCTGCCTTGCGCAGGAGCGCAAGTCGAGAGCGGCAAACCGCCTAATCAACGGGAAAAGGGTTAACGCCCCGGCGGCGGCGCTGGTTCAGGCGCGGGAGCCGGTTCGGCAACCGGCGCAGCGGGACCTTCGGGTTCACTGACCGGAGCCGCTTCCGCTTCTGTCTGCGGTGGAGGCTGACGCCGCCGCTGCGGACGCGGCACAGGCGCAGCGCCCTGCGGTGCTGACGTCACGGCGGTCGCCGCAGCGTCGGGTGCAACCACCGCCGTGCGCGCTATCAATGCCGCTGCCGAGACAGGCATGCCGGAAATCGTCACAGAACTATCCGCAAGCTTGGCAACCGCCTGCCCGCCAATCGTAACCCCGAGTGCATCGGGCCGCCCGGTGTTGATCCGCGGATCGCGCGCAGATCCCGGCACTTCCAGCGTCTCGCCCATAGCCAGCGTGCGCTCGACCAGTCGGTCGCCGCCCTCTTCGTAAATCCTCACCCAAATCCCGTCTTCGAGCGCGGTCAGCACGACTGGCCCGGCTGGCATGGTCGCTGGCGGAGCCTTGGCGGTGGATTTGGCCGGGGCGCTGGCAGCTGGCCCGGGCGCAAGCAGCGAACCCGGTTCGGACCCCGCGCCAAAAAAACTCCTGTAGAAAGCAAACACACCGACCAACAGCAGCAGGGCAGCACCCGCCGCTGCCCAGACGAGCCCCGTCGGCGGAAGCCGCGCGGGATCGCCCGGCTCCATTTCCACCGCTGGCCGGGGCCGCGACGAGGTGCCGACAGCGAGTTCGGCACGCACCGCATCGGTGATGGCGGCGTCGTCCAGCCCGACGGCCTTGGCAAAACTGCGCGAAAAGCCAATCGCATGGGTGCGCGAAGGCAGGCTCGCGAAATCGCCCGCTTCGATCGCCTGTAAATGGCGCAGCGTAATCCGGGTCTCTGCGGCGATATGGGTCAGATCAAGCAGCAGCGCCTCGCGTGCCGCGCGCAGGGCAGCGCCAGGCCCGACGCTAGCGGACGAGGGAAGGGTGTCTGCGTTGATGCTGTCTTCGCCGTCCATGAACCCGTTCCACGCCCTCTTTTGGGGCCTTCATTGAAGATAATTGCGTCAATTGTGCTTGAACACGAATCACCCTGTTGCGCGCGCCCTGTCAAGCGGTAGCATAACATGCCGCTGCGCGCCGCGCACCCTTTCCGGAACGCAGCGGATCAATCATATTCGATACCGCGCGCATCCGCCCAAGCTGACAGCTGCTCGCGCAGGTTGAGCCCGGGATTGGCAAGCCAGCCCGTCATCGCGGCGGTCAGTTCGGCCAGATCGACCTTGCGCACCAACTCTTTGATCGGGCCGACCGCAGCAGGTGTAATCGATAGGCGGCGGAAGCCGATCCCCATCAGCGCCAATGCCTCGAGCCGCCGTCCGCCCATCTCGCCGCATACGCCCATGTCGACGCCTGACCCCACGCTGGCTTGCATGACCCGGCGCAAGAAGCGCAGGATCGAGGGGCTGAGCCAATCATAGCGTTCGGCGAGCTTCGGGTTAGCCCGGTCGGCAGCGAACAGGAACTGGGTCAGGTCGTTGGTGCCAATCGACAGAAAGCTGAGGCGCGGCATCTTTTTCATTCCCGTCTTCAACGTAACCTAGTTAACCAAATTAACAATCGAACCCAAACCTACGAAGC
>JBJTTE010000163.1:0-6731 GCA_046080005.1 Erythrobacter sp. | reverse complement strand
AACTGCGCGCCGCGCTGCCGGTGCGGGTGGGGGTGAACTACGCGGTGAAGGCCAACCCGCACCCCGCGGTGATCGCCCACATGGCGCCCCTTGTCGACGGCTTCGACATCGCCTCGGCGGGCGAGCTGGCGCTGTGCGCGGCGGCCGGGATCGACCCGGCGCGCATCTCCTTTGCCGGGCCGGGCAAGCGCGACGCGGAGCTCGAGGCGGCGATCGCCGCGGGCGTCACCCTCAATTGCGAGAGCGAGGGCGAGGGGGCGCGGGCGCTGGCGATCGGGGAGCGGCTCGGGCGTGCCCCGCGCATCGCGGTCAGGGTGAACCCCTCCTTCCTGATGACCGGATCGGGGATGAAGATGGGCGGGGGCGCGAAACAGTTCGGGGTCGATGCCGAGCGGGTCCCGGCGCTGGCGAAGCACCTGATCGCGCAAGGGGCCGATTGGCGAGGCCTGCACATCTTCACCGGCAGCCAGACCCTCTCGGCGGACGCGATGATCGAAGCGCAGACCAATGTGCTGAGCCTTGCAGCGGAGCTCGCCGAGGCGATCGGCGTGGCCCTGCCGAAGCTCAACATGGGCGGCGGGCTCGGCATACCCTATTTCCCTGGCGACACCCCGGTGGACCTGCCGAAAGTGGGCGCGGCGCTTGCCGAGCGGGTCGCGGACCTGCCGCCGGTGCTGGCCGACACGGAGCTGTGCATGGAGCTCGGCCGCTACCTCGTCGGGGAGGCCGGGGTCTATCTCACCCGCATCGTCGACCGCAAGGAGAGCCACGGGGCGACTTTCCTCGTCACCGATGGCGGCCTCCACCACCAGCTCGCCGCCTCGGGGAACTTCGGCACCGTCGTCAGGCGCAACTATCCTTCGGCGATCGCAACGCGTTACGGGGCGGAGCCGACGGAAGCGGTGAACATCGTCGGCTGCCTGTGCACCCCGCTCGACCGGCTCGCCGACAATGCCGCAATGCCGCGGGCCGAGGTCGGCGATCTCGTCGCGGTGTTCTGCGCCGGCGCCTACGGCGCAACCGCCTCGCCCAGCGCCTTTCTCGGCCACGGCCCGGCAGCCGAAATGCTGGTCTAGGCCAGCGCGTTAGCCCTCCCGTTAAGTCTCGCTGCGGCGCTGTCCCGATCCGGGATGGGCCCGCAATTGCCGGCCTATGACTAACGGAATGTTCACCAATATCGGCCACAAGAGCCTCGATATCCGGGCGCCCGTCGTGCCGCAGGTCGCTCCTGCGGATCAGGGGGTGCCCCAGACCTGGCCAAGGACCGACACGCATGTTCCACCACCTGACCTCCCTGCGCCTTTCGGCCCTCGGCTGCCTTGCAGCGCTGGTCACGGCCTGCGCGGGAACGGGCGCGCAGCTGCCGCCCGCAACCTATGGCGACGGGAGCGTGGTGCCGTCCGAGGAATACACCATCGGGCCGCTCGACGAGATCACCATCCACGTCTGGCGCAACCCCGAGCTTTCCGCCGACAAGGTCCGCGTGCGCCCCGACGGGCGGCTCACCATCCCGCTGGTCCAGGACATCCCCGCGGTCGGCAAGACCGCGACCCAGCTCCAGGAATACATCGCCGGCGAGCTCGCCCGCTACATCGAGCAGCCGATTGTCTCGGTGATCGTCAACACGCCCGAGGGCAATTTCACGCAGCAGGTGCGCATTATCGGTGCCACGCCGCAGCCTGCCTCGCTGCCGTTCCGGGCCAATATGACCGCACTCGATGCAATGATCGCGGTTGGCGGGCTCAACGAATTTGCCGCTGGCAACCGTGCCAAGCTGCTCCGTCTCAACAACGAGACGGGCACCCAGGTCGAATATCGCATGCGCCTCTCCGATCTGATCCGCAAGGGCGATGCCACCGCCAACGTGATGCTCAAGCCGGGCGACACGATCATCATCCCCGAGAGCCGGTTCTAAACGGGGCGGCGGCGCATGAACGAGATCTTCGAAGAACTGCGCGCGGCGCTGTGGTCGGTCTGGCACCGGCGCTGGATCGCGATTGCGACCGCTTGGGGCGTGTGTCTGCTCGGGTGGCTGATCGTCAGCATGGTGCCCAACACCTATGCCTCCAAGGCGCGGGTCTATGTCGACGTGCAGGACGTGCTCTCCAAGCAGCTCGGCATTGCCGGCGACGGCAAGGAAGAGATCATGCGCGTGCGCCAGACCCTGTCGAGCGCGAAAAACCTTGAGAAGGTCGTCACCTCCACCCGGCTGGGCGAAGGCATCACCGAGCACGGCGCGCTTGATGCAGCGATTGCCGAGCTGGAAAAGAAGGTGAAGGTGAGCAGCGAGCAGGAAACCCTGTTCGAGATTACCGCTGAAATCGGCCGTTCCGACCTCTCCGATGGCGAGAACGCCGTGCTGGCGCGCGATGTGGTGCAAAAGCTGCTCGACATCCTGCGCGAGGAATATGTGATCGGCAACCGCGCCGGGATCAGCACCGCGATCGGCGATCTCGACCGCCAGCTTGATGAACGCAAGGCCGAGCTTGAGCAGGCCGAGCAACGGCGGCTGTCGTTCGAGGCACAATATCCGGATCTGGTCGGCGGGGCGGACAGCCTGTCGAGCAAGGTCCAGCAGTCACGCGCCGAGCTGCGCGATGTCGACGCTGATCTGGCTGCGGCACAGAGCGGTCTTGCGGCGATTTCGGGCCAGATCGCGAGCACTCCGCGCACGATAGCGGTCACGGGCCGCGATGCGACAGGGCCGAAGGCAGCGCTGCAGCAGGCCCAGACCCAGCTCGCCGAACTGCGCGGGCGCTGGCTGACTGACAGCCATCCCGACGTGGTGGCCGTGACCAAGCAGGTAAACCTCCTGACGCGGCAAGCGGCAGGGCAGAGCGATGATGTGAGCGGCGCGCCCAATCCCGCCTATGCGTCGCTGGTCGCGATCAAGAGCGAGCGGCAGGCCACGGTCGAATCGCTCCAAGCCCGCCACGCCGCGCTGCAAAGCAATTTTGCCGCGGTGATGGCGAGCCAGGCCAGCGAGCCGGCGGTTGCCGCCGAGGCCAACCGCATCAGCCGCGATTATGACGTGCTGCGCAAGAACTATGAAAAGCTGCTTGAAGACCGCGAAGCGCTTCGCACCCGCGGCAAGGTCGAGGACAAGGCTAGCCAGTTCCGGTTTGACATCATCCAGCAGCCGAGCGTGCCGCAGGAACCCGCTGCGCCCAACCGGCCGCTGCTACTGTTTGGCGTGCTGATCGTCGGGATCGCGGCTGGGGTCGCGGTTGCCTATGCGCTGGGCCAGCTCAAGTCGGGCTTTGCCACGCCGCAGAAGCTTGAGCGCGCGTTCAATCTGCCGGTGATCGGGGCGGTCTCGCTGACGATCTCGCAGGCCGCGCGAGCGGTCGAGAGGCAGCGGCTCAAGCAATTTGCCGGGGCCTGCGTGGGGCTTGGGGCGATGTTCTTGATCCTTTTGGCGATCGAGTTCGTCTCGGTCGGATCGATGGCCTGAGGAGGCAAAGCGCGATGACCGACCAGGGCAAGATCAACCGCGAAGGCGCCAAGCCCGCATCGCTGTTCGAGCGCGCCGATGCCGCTTTCGGCCTCGATCCGCGCCGCACGGGGCCGAAGCTGCCGCCGATTACATCCAGCCTGCCGCCAGTGCCTGAGCTTAGACGCCGTCCTGCTGCTGCGCCTGCAGCGCCGCAACCGCATGCAGCGCCGCAACCTGTCGCAACCCAGCATGGTGCGCCGCAAGAAGCCGCGACCCGTCCTGCGCCTGCGCCAGAGGCCCCCCGTGCGGTCGCCTTTTCGGGCCCCTTTGCGCGGATTGATCGCAGTCACCTGCGTGACAATGGCTTGATTGTGCCAGAAGATCCGGTGACCGGGCTGCTGGAGGAGTTCCGGATCGTCAAGCGCGAGTTGCTCGCCGACGCCCGCGCAGGAGCTAGTGCGCTCGCCCGCCGCATTCTCGTGTGCTCGCCCCACCAGGGTGAAGGTAAGACCTATTGCGCCACCAACCTCGCAATCGCACTCGCCGCCGAACGCGGGCTTGAAGTGCTGCTGGTTGATGCCGACATGGTCCGCCCGAGCATCACCGAACGCTTTGGGATCGAGGCCGAACACGGCTTGATGGATGCGCTCGCCCATCCGGCGGTCCAGCCCGAAAGCCTCGTCATCCGGACCGATATCGAAGGCCTGTTCGTGCTGCCTGCGGGCACGGCGAGTTCGCGCGATGCCGAATATCTTGCCAGCGCCCGCACCGGCGCGGTGCTTGATCGGCTGACGCAAGGCGCGCCTGACCGGATCGTGATTTTCGATACGCCGCCTGCGCTTGCCGCTTCGCCCGCTGCTGAGCTTGCCAAGCATGTCGGTCAAGCGGTGCTGGTGGTGCGCGCTGATGAAACCAGCCGCGCCGCGCTTGAGGATGCGCAGCAGCTGCTTTCGGCCTGTGATGACATCAAACTGCTTCTCAATGCCGCACGCTACAGCCCCTCGGGCAGGCGTTTCGGCTCCTATGGCACGAGAGGGAATTGACGATGAGTGCCCGTAGATTGATGCCTAGCCTGTTTGTGATTGCCCTTGCTTCGGCGCCCAGCGCACCGGCTTTCGCGCAGTCGCAGCTGCCGCCGCTCCCTACACAGGCACAGGGGCGGGGGCAGGATGATGCTGGTGGCCAAGGGCAGCGCGGCAGCCGCGTCGTCCAGCCCTATATTGAGGTCGGCCAGATCGTCTCGGCGCAGCTCAGCCCGGGCGATGACGTGGTCACGTTCACGCAGGTCGCGGTCGGCGTCGATGTCAATCTCCAGGGCCGCAACAGCGGTGCGGCGGTCTCGCTGCGCTATTAACGCAATATCGGCTATGGTGATAACAGCATCGATACGGACACCATCAGCGGTATAGCGAATGGTTCGGTCGCGATCATTCCCAATACGCTGAACTTCGCGGCGGGCGGCGCGGCCTTGCGCACCCGTCTGGATCCAGGCGGCGGTACCACGGGCAACCCGCTTGTGGCTGAAGATGCCGAAAGCCGCCTCTACACTAATTTTGCCGGGCCGACGCTAACGACGCGGGTGGGTGCGGTCGATGTGCAGGGCGTGGCACGGGCTGGCTATAGCCGGTTCGAATCCGACAATGCGCTGGTGACCCAGCAGGGCACGCAAATCGACGTGTTTGACGATAGCGTCACCTATCTTGGCCAGCTGCGCGCCGGGATCCGCCCGGGTGAGGTTCTGCCGGTTGGTCTGGCGGTTACCGCAGGCGGGTTTCAGGAAGAGATCGGCAACCTAGATCAGCGCGCTCGCGATCTGTTCGTGCGTGGCGAAATCACCGTGCCGCTTACGACTTCCCTCGCGCTGGTTGCAGGCGCTGGCTATGAAAATGTCGAAGTGTCGAGCCGCGATGCCGTGCGCGATGCCAATGGCAACCCGGTGATCGGGGCAGACGGGCGGTTTGTGACCAACCCCAATGCCCCGCGCCAGATCGCGTTTGATGTCGATGGGCTGCTCTGGGATGTGGGCGTGTTGTGGCGTCCCTCCTCGCGCACCAGCCTCCAGGCGGCGGTAGGACGGCGTTATGATTCGACTACCTATTACGGGACCTTCACCTATGTTCCCAACCAGCGCAGTGCCTTTGCGCTGTCGGCCTATGACGGGATCAGCGGTGTGGGCGGCGTGCTCAACAATGCGATTGCGGGTCTGGGCAATGACTTCGAGGCGATCCGCAACCCGGTGACGGGTGACTTTGGCGGGATTGTCAGCGGCACCAACGGGCAAGCGGTGATCGGCGGGGTCGGCTCGGTGCGGTCGGCTGTGTTCCGTGGCCGCGGCGTGCGCGGTTCCTACCAGCGGCAGTTTGGCCGGACCACGGCAGCGATCGGTGCAGGCTATGACCGGCGCACCTTTATCGCCGCAGCGGGCACCGTGCTCGCCCCGATCGATGGCCTGACCGACCAGAGCTATTATGTGATCGGTGGTCTGACCCGCGAGTTCGGGCCTTTGTCCAACATCACCACCAATGCCTATGTCAACTGGTTCGACCCCTCGGGCCCCGCCAACAACGCGACCGCTGCGGGGGCAGCTATCGCCTATAATCAGGGAATTACGGATCGGCTGGTTGGCCGCGCGGCGATTGCGGTTGATTACATCGACAGCGAATTCACCGCACAGGACTTGGCCACCGCGACGGCGCTGGTTGGCCTGCGCTACAATTTCTGACGGGAAAGCGACGCAAATGTACGAAGAATTCTACGGTCTGAGCGGACGCCCCTTTCAGCTGACGCCTGACCCGCAATTCTATTTCGAGAGCATCAGCCATAAGAAGGCAATGAGCTATCTCGGCTATGGCCTTGCGCAAGGCGAGGGGTTCATCGTCATCACCGGCGAGGTGGGCGCGGGCAAATCGACTCTGGTTGCGCACCTGATGGAACGGATCGATCCGGCGGCGCTCACCGTCGCTCAGGTTGTCACCACCGCGCTTGACGGGGCCGAGGTGGTGCACGTGGTCGCCCAGGCCTTCGGGCTTGCGGTTGATGGACACGACAAGGCCGGCGCTTTGGGTGCGATCGAGCTCTTCCTGCAGGATGAAGCGCGTGCGGGGCGGCGCTGCCTGCTGGTGGTGGACGAATGCCAGAACCTTGAGCTGACCGCGCTCGAAGAACTGCGCATGCTCTCGAACCTCCAGCTGGGCTCGCACCCGCTGCTGCAAAGCCTGTTGCTCGGCCAGCCCGAATTCCGCAGCACGCTGGCGCATCATCCGGGACTGGAGCATCTAAAGTCGTCAAACTATAT
>JBJTTE010000162.1:0-4027 GCA_046080005.1 Erythrobacter sp. | reverse complement strand
AAACTGCGGTCGTCCGCTGCCAGACTATGATGAAACTTTTCGAACCGCGATGGAATTTCTCGGAAACCCGCAGAAACTATGGGCTTCTGAGAGGTTGGAGGATCGCCGTGCGGTGCTCAAACTCGCATTCGCGGACAATCTGGCCTACGTGCCAAAAGAGGGTTTTCGAACCGCTGAATTTTCGTTGCCCTTCAGGGCCTTACATGATTTCTCAGGATCGAAAAAAGAGATGGCGCGCCCGGCAGGACTCGAACCTGCTGCCTCAAGATTAGAAGTCTCGCGCTCTATCCAGATGAGCTACGGGCGCGCACGCCCTGCGCCAATAGCGCGCTTTGCGAGCCAAGGGAATCGCGCTAGGCCCGCGAGCGATGGAAAACACCGCGCCCGCTCTCAATCCCGCCCCCGATCCGGCCTCCGCCTTTGATCGCGACCCGACCGACGGCATTGTCGCGACCTCGCGCGCGCCGATCACCTTCCGCTACTATGATCTGGTGATGGCAGGCTTTGTCGCGATCCTGCTGCTCTCCAACATCATCGGTGCGGCCAAACTGACTTATGCCAGCGTGCCCTTCTGGCCCCAAGGCTGGTGGCCCGCGCCCGATGGCACCTTCATCTACGGCGCGGGGATCCTGTTCTTCCCGCTTGGCTATGTGATCGGCGATGTGCTGACCGAGATTTACGGCTTTGCGAGGGCGCGGCGGGTGATCTGGGTAGGCACGGCAGCGATGATCTTCCTCGCCTTCATGTCCTTCGTGGTCACCGCGCTGCCGCCCTTCGCTGGCTGGGAGTGTGCAGGCAGTGGTACGCTCACGATGAAGGCCAACCCCGGCGGGCCTCCAGGCGATATCTGCCAACAGACCTATGAAAGCGTGTTCGGCAGCACGTGGCGCATTGTCGTCGCTTCGATCACTGCCTTCTGGGCGGGCGAATTCGTCAATTCGTTTGTGATGGCCAAGATGAAGGTCTGGACCAAGGGGCGTGCGCTGTGGACCCGCACCATCGGCTCTACCTTCGTCGGACAAGGCGTCGACAGCCTGATCTTCTACCCCGTCGCCTTCCTCGGCATCTGGACAACTGAGGCGGTGCTGACCGTGATGGTCACCAACTGGGCGCTGAAGGTGGTGTGGGAAGCGGTGCTGACCCCGGTGACCTATGTGGTGGTCAACCGGCTCAAGGCCGCAGAAGGCGTGGACCTCTACGACATCGACACCGATTTTTCGCCCTTCGGGAGCGAAGCGGCCAAGCCTGCCTAGAGCGGTTTGCGATCTGGCTGCGCCAAATCGGCCGCTCTAGGTTGTTGTTTTACCGCATTTTCCGAACAGTCAGGTGATTCCACCTGACTGGAAAACGCTCTAAAGCGCGCTTTCCGGAACGATATCGACACGCCAGGCGAGCCCCAGCCGCCCGGCCAGCAGCTTGATATCCTTCTCGGTCGGTGAGCCAAACAGCGCCGCATGGCTTTCGGCGAGCCGCAGCACCAGCACGCCATTGTCGATCACCAGCCGACTCACCTCGAGCGAACGGGGGGACTGGGCACCGAGCCGCCGCGCCAGCCGCAACGCAAGGCCCCAGCGCACCGCCTCTTCCAGCGCCTCCTCGCTCGCCAGCGCGCAGACTTCGGCGGGCAGAGCGAGCTGGTTGCCATTGGCCGCAATCGCTGCCGCCATCATCGCCCGGCCTTTGCCGTCGATCCCGATCCAGCGCTTGTGCAGCGCCCAGTTGATCGCTTGCGGCAGGCGGATATTGGGTTCGATCTGCATCGACGCGAGGCCGAGCATCGTCGCTGCCAAACGCAATCGCTCGCTGCCATGCGCGCGCGCAGGCGCAGCATCGAGCGTCCAGGCGGCCATGCGCGTCGCGAGCGTCGGCCGGGCGGCGCGCTGGCTGGCGAACACCGCCACCCCGGCGAGCAACGCGTCCTGCGCCTTGGTGTGATCGGGCAGGCGATCATAGAGCAGCCCTTCGCGCAGACCCCAGGAGGAGAACACCACCCGCTCCGGTGCCAGGCGCGCGAGCAGCGCTTCGAGCAGCACTGCCGCATCGGGCAGCTTTTCCGCGCGCATCGAGGACAGGCGCTCGCGCCCCTTGAGCGCATCGCTCTCGCTGGCGGCCAGGCTGACAGCCAGCGAGAGCGCCGCGCTGGCCGACAGTTCGTACCCGTGCGGATCGGCGAGCGGGTAGCCGTTTTGCGTCATGGCGTAGACCGCCATCGCGCGCCAGGTGCCGCCGACCAGATAGAGCGCGCCGTTGGCTGCTGGCGGCGTGGCGGACAGGTCCCACCCGGCCTTGGTAATCACCTTGTCGAGCGACTTCTTCATTTGCCCACGGCCCGCATCAGCCTTGCGGGTTTGCGGGCGATGTTCGGGCAGGCGCAGAGTGCCAAGCGGGAGCGTGGTCGCGCCATTGGCCTCGCCGCCAGCAACCCGCACCAGTTCAAGGCTGCCGCCGCCAAGGTCAGCCACGATCCCGCGCGCATCGGGGAAGGCACCGATCACCCCGTGGGCGCTGAGCAGGGCCTCCTCTTCGCCCGAAATCACCCGGAGATTGAGCCCGAGGCCGCTCAGTTGCTCGACAAATCCCGGTCCGTTCGCGGCATCGCGCACCGCTGCCGTTGCGACGGTCTCGATATCGCTGATGCCGAGGTCTGTGAGCAACAGCGCGAAGCGCTTGAGGCCGCGCAGCGCCACCGCGATCGCTTCATCCGCCAAACGTCCGGTCGCGGCGATCTCGCGCCCGAGCTTGGCGGTCACCTTCTCGTTCAGCAGCACCGTCGGCGCGCGCATCGTGCCGCCATAGACCACCAGCCGGACCGTGTTCGAACCAATGTCGATAATTGCGCGTTCGGAGCTGCTGCCGCCGAACGCGCCTTCGCGGTCTGCCCGCCGCCGCCGCCAGATCATGCGACCGCGCCTCGTCGCAGGGAGAGCTTGGGCACAGCGCCAGCCTCAAGCGCGCCGCCGCGCCCGGAGAGCGAAGGATTGGTCATGAAATAGCGGTGGCAATTGAATGGCTTGCCCTCGGGCACCACCCGCGAGTAGCTGCCATCGGAATGCAGCCACCAGCTCTGTTCGCTATCGAGCATATTGGCGAGCAGCACCTGCTGGAGCACCTGATCATGCACCGTGCGGTTAAGGATCGGGATCAGCGTTTCAACCCGGCGATCAAGATTGCGGCTCATCATGTCGGCCGAGGCGATGAACACGGCTGCCTGCGCGCTCGGCATGGCGTGACCATTGGCGAAGGCATAGATGCGGCTATGTTCGAGGAAGCGGCCGATCACCGATTTCACGCGGATATTTTCCGAAAGCCCCGCGACGCCCGGACGCAGGCAGCAAATGCCGCGCACCACCAGTTCAACCTGCACGCCCGCGTTGCTGGCGTCATAGAGCCGGCCAATCACCCCCTCATCGGTCATCTGGTTGCACTTCATCCAGATCGCGGCAGGCTTGCCAGCCTGAGCATGAGCGATCTCGGCGTCGATCCGGCGGTAGATTTCATCGCGCAGGTCAATCGGCGCGACATGGATGCGCTCAAGCTCGTGCGGCTGGACATATCCGGTGATGAAGTTGAACATCTTGGCGGCATCGCGTCCCAGCTTGGGATCGGCGGTGAAGAAGCTCAGATCGGTATAGATCCGCGCGGTGACGGGGTGGTAATTGCCGGTCCCGAAGTGGCAATAGGTGCGGAAGCTGTCCCCCTCGCGCCGCACCACCATCGCCACCTTGGCGTGGGTCTTCCACCCGGTGAAGCCGTAAATCACTTGCACCCCGGCGCGTTCGAGCTTGCTCGCCCATTTGAGGTTCTGCTCCTCGTCAAAGCGCGCCTTCAATTCGACCACGGCGGTCACTGACTTGCCCGCTTCAGCCGCCTCGATCAGCGCGTTGATGACCGCCGACTGCGAGCCTGCGCGGTAGAGCGTCTGCTTGATCGCGACGACGTCCGGGTCCGCCGCCGCCTGCCGCAGGAAATCGACCACCACCTCGAAGCTCTCATAGGGGTGGTGGATGACGATATCCTTTTCGCGGAT
>JBJTTE010000161.1:0-14588 GCA_046080005.1 Erythrobacter sp. | reverse complement strand
AGCTACACTACGCTGGGCGAGTTTGTTGCGTGGATGATGGGCGCATTGTTGCTGCTCGAATATGGGCTTGCTGCCTCAGTGGTGGCGGTCGGTTGGGGTGGGTATGTGGTCAGCCTGCTTGCTGATTTTGGGATCCATATTCCCGCGCAGTTAACCGGACCGACTGGCTACACGCTGATGAAAGACGGGGTGCCTGCGGTGATCGATGGTCAAGAGGTTACCACGATCTTCAATTTGCCCGCGTTCCTTATCTGTCTTGCGCTTGCCGCACTGCTTGTTTTTGGGGTTTCAGAGAGCGCCAAGGTGAACAACATTATCGTTGGGATTAAGGTTAGCGTACTCACGGCCTTTATCGTCGTAGGTGGGCTGATCGTACTGTCGAATTTCCCCGAACTCGCTGCCAAAAATTGGGTGCCGTTCATCCCTGAGAACCAGGGTGATGGTAAGTTCGGCGTGGATGGCATCATGCGTGCGGCGTCGATCGTTTTCTTCGCCTATATCGGTTTTGAGGCTGTCTCGACAGCCGGCCAGGAAGCTAAGAATCCGGCTAAGGACATGCCTTTCGGCATCATTGGTTCGCTGGTTGTTTGCACCGTGATCTACATGCTCGTTGCGGCGATCATGACGCTTCTGGTGCCTTACAACACACTCAACGTGCCTGATCCTGTTGCGGTTGTGGTCGATAATTTCGGTCCGCAGTGGGGCTGGCTTGCCAAGATTATTAAGATTGGCGCGATCATTGGTCTCACCTCGGTGGTGCTGGTGCTGATGTATGCACAGACCCGCATCTTTTACACGATGGCACGCGATGGCCTGCTGCCCAAGGTGTTTAGCAGGGTTCACCCGCGCTTTCACACGCCAGCGGTGAACACCATCCTTGTCGGTTTTTTGACGGCAGTGGCTGCGGGCTTCTTTGATATCAATGTTTTGGGCGATATGACGTCGGTTGGTACGCTCGCTGCGTTTGCTATCGTTTGCCTTTCTGTGATCTATTTGCGGCGCGCAACACCCGATTTGCCGCGTGGTTTTAAGGTTCCGTTTTATCCTGTTCTTCCGGTACTGGGGATTTTGTCTTGCACCTATTTGATCACCACTGTGCCATTGAATGTTTTGATGTTCTTTCTGTACTTTATGATTGGTGCGCTCGTGCTCTATTTTGTGTACGGGTTGCGTAATTCGAATCTTCAGCACGGCGAACCGCAGGACGACGCTCCCGAGATGGGCGAGTTTCCGGGGCCTGTTATCGAAGACTGACTTTTCGTCCAATCGAGTTTGCAGGGCGCGAGAGCATAAAGCTTCCCGCGCCCTTTGCATTGCCAGCAAACCAATATTGGAACATAATGCAAACATATGAGTCGTTCGCCTATGTCCTTCACATCGTCCAGACCCTCGGCTGCCCGGGTCCTGTCGCGCGGTCTGCCCGAGCCGCGCTGGCGTCCGGGATCGCCCGCACAGCCGTTCCATTCCGAGATTTTCGCCTCCGCAAACGAGGCGAGCGGGGCGGGGCTGGCACTCGCGCTCGCTCGGGATGCGCTGGTCGCAGCGGGGGAGGGTGAGGGGACCAACACGCGCCAGGTCCTGTGGGTGCAGGACCGCACGGCGATAAGGCTGGGCGGGCGGCCCTGTCTGGCGGGCCTGCCTACGGACCTGCGCCACCGCCTGATCCACGTCGCCGTTGCTAAACCGGAAGATGCGCTATTCGCGCTGGAGGAGGGGCTCAAGTGCCGTGACCTTGCCTGCGTGATCGGCGAGATCGCGGGCAATCCCCGCGCCTTGTCCTTCACCGCTTCACGCCGCCTCAGCCTTACGGCGGAACGGCATGGTGTCAGGCTGTGGCTGGTGCGCCTTGACGCTCAACCTGACCTCAGTTCGGCGCGGATGCGCTGGCAGGTCGCGGCTGCACCGTCGCCCCCGCCGCGTTGGAACCCTGCTGCCCCCGGCATCTCCACCTGGCGCACCGAACTGTTCCGCGCACGCGCGCATGCACAGGGCGAATGGATACTCTGCGATGACACTGGAACCTTGCGGCTCGGCCTTGATTCCGCAACCGAATGCACCGCCGCGCCGGATCTTGTCTATCTGGCTCGCGCGACTGTCGGTCGATCGCTGGCGGCTGTGTCACACGCCTGAGGCACGGGCTGGCATCGATGCAGCACCCACCGCGCTGATCCTCGAAACCGCACATGGCCCACGCATCACCGCTGCCAATGATGCAGGCATTGCAGCGGGAGCGCAGACCGGAATGCTGCTCGCCGATGCCCGCGCGCTGTGCCCCACGCTGGTCGCTGTGCCGGCCGATCCAGCAGGCGATATTGCAGCGTTGGAGAAGCTTGCCTTTTGGGCCCAGCGCTGGGGACCATGGAGCGCGCTCGACCCGCCCGATGGCCTGCTGGTCGATGTCACCGGGGTTGCGCATCTGCTCGGGGGTGAGGAGCAGTTGCTTGCCAATGTCGCACAAGCCTTCGCCGCGCGCGGGCTGAGCGCACGCGCAGCGCTCGCGCCGACCGCCGGCGCAGCTTGGGCGCTTTCGCACTTCGGTGTGGATTTTGGGCGATCGGGCGCGATCCTTGCTCCCGACGATGATCCGCTGCGCGTGTTGGGCGATCTGCCAGTCGCGGCGCTGCGGCTTGATGATGATGTGCTGACCGTCCTGCGGCGCCTCGGGATCAAGCGTCTGGGAGACCTGGCCGGTATCAGCGGTCCGAGAGATAATCCGGCGCGCGAAGCTGCCGCGCGCGATGCGCTGCTGCGACGATTCCGTAATCACCGCTCGCCTGCGGCCAACCCGCTGCTGCGGCTTGATCAGCTGCTTGGCCGCGTACCCGAGCCGCTGCTGCCAGTGATCGGTCGGGTGATGCCGATGGTCCAGCGGCGGCTCTCCGAACCGCTGCGCCATCGCGCCTTGCTCGACCGTGTGCTTGACGATCTCGCCGCCGACATGGTGCGGATGCTCGAGGCCCATGGCGAGGGCGCGCGGCGGCTCGAACTCGCGCTGTGGCGGGTCGATGGTGAGGTAGTCATACGCAGCATTGAACTCGCCGCCGCTACCCGCGAGGCCGGGCATATCACGCGGTTGTTCGCTTCCCGACTCGATGATGTCGAAGCCGGCTTCGGCATTGAGATGGCACAACTGCGTGCCTGTTGGAGCGAGCCGCTCGCGCTGACCCAAGCCGATCTCGATGCTGCTGCCGAGCACCACGGCACCGCGCTTGCCGCCTGCATTGACCGATTGGCAGTGCGCCTCGGGTCAGGGGCCGTTACCCGTCCTGTGCCGTGCGCAAGCCATATCCCGGAACGTGCGCAATCCTGGCAACCGCCGCTTGATCCCGTTCCTGCAAGCCAGCTGGCAATCGCCTTTCGCACCCGTCCGTTGAAGCTGCTCGACTGGCCTGAGCCTATCGCGGTGCTCTATGCCTCCCCCGATGGCATCCCGCAGCGGTTTCGCTGGCGAGGACAAGTGCGTGAGGTCATCCGGGTCGAAGGGCCCGAACGGATCGCTCCCGAATGGTGGCGAGAACGCTCCACCGCACGATTGCGGGACTATTACCGGATCGAGGATGAAACCGGGCGGCGCTACTGGATCTACCGCAGCGGAATTGCGGGCGACGGTCGCGGCGGACTGCCGGAGTGGTTTCTGCAAGGGCTCTATGCCTAGCGCATTTTGGTGCCCCCGCTCAGCTTTTCTTTACCGATCTATGCGACCCCCTCAGCATGAACCTAGGGTCTATCTCGCGTGCCTCCGAGCGTCGACCGATGAGTCTTACGGTCAAGAGTCGCGTGCGCTCGCGCGTGGTATTCGTTCACCTACTCGATATCTCCGAAGGCGGTTGCAAGATTCGTGCAAAGGCCGGATTTGCCGAGGTCGGTGACCGAGTGACGATGAAGGTCAACGGCATCAATGCTCCGCTTGGTTGCATCGCTTGGGTGGACGGAGCAGTTGCAGGCGTTGCTTTCGATGGCGGGATGCACCCGGCAGTCATCGATTACCTCTGTGAAAATGACGGCGAAGGCGACGCTGCCCCCAAGTTGCGCCGCATCCTCTGATCGGCGCGTTTGCAAGCTTTGCATTTGGCAGGAGATCTGTAGGAACATATAAGGAACATGAAAGGTGTTCCTCCAGGTTCCTATGTCCCAGCAAACGCTCCGCCAGAAGCTCGAAATCCTCGCTGATGCAGCCAAGTATGATGCCTCATGTGCTTCATCTGGCACGGCAAAGAAAAATTCGCTCAGCGGAAAGGGACTGGGCTCGACTGAGGGGATGGGCATTTGCCACGCCTATGCACCGGACGGGCGGTGCATCTCGCTGCTCAAGATCCTCCTGACCAACCACTGTATCTTCGATTGCCACTACTGCATCAACCGCAAGAGCTCGAATGTGGCGCGCGCACGCTTCACCCCGCAAGAGGTGGTCGACCTGACGCTCAACTTCTACCGGCGCAATTATATTGAGGGCCTGTTCCTGTCCTCGGGGATTGTGAAGAGCGCCAATCATACGATGGAGCAGTTGGTCGAGGTCGCGCGGATATTGCGCGAAGAACATGATTTTCGCGGCTATATCCACCTCAAGACCATCCCTGAGGCCGATGCCGAAATCATCTACGAAGCCGGGCTTTATGCCGACCGGATCTCAATCAATGTTGAACTGCCCACCCGGGCTGGATTGACCCGGCTCGCGCCGGACAAGAACGAAGGCCAAATTGAAGGTGCGATGGGTCGCACCAAGGCGCGGATCATCGAGGCCAAGGATGAAAGGAAGCGCTTCCGCCGCGCACCCCGCTTTGCTCCTGCGGGACAATCGACCCAGATGATCGTCGGTGCAGATGACGCCAACGACGCGGCAATCATCGGGAAGGCGAGCCGCCTCTATGACAGCTTTGGCCTGCGACGCGTGTATTACAGCGCCTTCTCACCAATCCCGGATGCTTCGGCGGTGCTGCCGCTCAAGCGTCCGCCGCTGCTGCGCGAGCACCGCTTGTATCAATCCGACTGGTTGATGCGCTTCTACGGCTTCGCCCCGCAGGAGGTGTCAGATGCAGCGGAGGCGGACGGTAATCTGCCGCTCGATATCGACCCGAAGCTCGCTTGGGCGCTGAAGTTTCGCGAAAACTATCCAGTCGATGTCAATCGCGCTCCCAAAGAGATGCTGCTGCGGGTGCCGGGGCTCGGAACCAAGGCGGTTGCACGCATCCTCGCCGCGCGGCGGCACCGGCGGCTGCGGCTTGATGATGTTGCCCGGTTGACCGCCTCGCTCGCGAAGGTGCGCCCCTTCATATGCACCATCGACTGGCGCCCGACCTATCTGACCGATCGCGTCGACCTGCGCGGCCTGCTCGCGCCGCGCGAAGAGCAATTGGAGCTGTTCTGATGACCGCCATGCAGAACGTCTCACTCGGCGCGCATTATGCCGTCCACCTGCCTGCGCCCGACGATTTCGGCTTCTGGCGTGAGCGGGCACGTGGGCTGGTGCAATGCGATGTGCCGCCTGATCGGGTATCGTGGATTGAGCCGGGCGAGACGGGTGACCTGTTCGCCGCCGAAAGCCCCTCTCGCGGTGACAAGCGCCTGCCTGCACCGCCTGCCGATGCTCCGCCAGTACGCGCCAGTCAGCGGTTTTTGACAGTCGCCCGCAGTGCCGTGCTGCATTCCGATCCCGCCCGCTTCGCACTGCTGTATCAGGTGCTGTGGCGGCTCCAGCGCAATCCTCGATTGATGGAGGACAAGGCGGATGTGCAGGTGCGCCGGATTGAGGAAC
This sequence comes from Erythrobacter sp., assembly GCA_046080005.1. Taxonomy (GTDB): domain Bacteria; phylum Pseudomonadota; class Alphaproteobacteria; order Sphingomonadales; family Sphingomonadaceae; genus Erythrobacter. The sequence goes on along the minus strand of JBJTTE010000161.1, from coordinate 8,836 downwards.
TCGCCAAGTCGGTGCGGCGTGATGCGCACAAGATGCATGCTTTCGTTCGCTTCCGGGAGATGAGCGAAGAGGAAGGCACCCCGCACTTTGTTGCCTGGTTCGAACCCGATCATCATATCGTGCGTGCTGAGGCTGGCTTCTTCATGCGCCGCTTCGCCAACATGCGCTGGTCAATCCTTACCCCGCGCGGCTCGATTCATTGGGACGGCGAGACCATGCACGAAGGCCCACCCGCGCGGCGCTCTGATGCGCCACAGGGGGACTCTGTCGAAGACCTGTGGCGTTCCTACTATGCCTCGATCTTCAATCCGGCGCGGCTGAAGATCGGCGCGATGCTCTCGGAGATGCCGAAAAAATTCTGGAAGAACCTGCCCGAGGCTGACTTGATCCCCCAGCTTATCGCCGGAGCGCAGGCGCGCGAGGCAGCAATGGTCGCGGCGGGCGCGCGCGAAGAACGGGTCTGGCCCCGGACAATCAACGAGATTGCTCAAGGCATTGCCGGGTGCCACGATTGTCCTATCGCCGATTGCGGTACCCGAGCTGTTGCGGGTGAGGGCGCTCCGGGTGCTCCCCTGATGATCGTAGGCGAACAGCCGGGTGATCAGGAAGATATCGCGGGCCGCCCCTTTGTCGGCCCGGCAGGACAGCTTCTGGACGATCACCTTGTCCGCGCCGGGATTGATCGGAGGTCTGCTTACGTCACCAATGCGGTCAAGCACTTCAAGTTCGTGTGGAAGGGCAAGCATCGCTTGCACCAGTCGCCCGGCGCGAAGGAAATCGACACCTGCCGTTGGTGGCTCGAGGCCGAGCGCGCGATCATTAAGCCCCGTCTCGTACTCGCGCTGGGCGCAAGCGCGGCGCGGGGTCTGCTGGGCCGCACGGTCAGTGTCACGCGCGAGCGGGGCCGGGCCATCATGTTCGACGACAGCACCGAGCTGTGGGTGACGGTGCACCCCTCCTATCTGCTGCGCCTTGAGGGAGAGGCACGGCAGACGCAGATGGCGCTGTTTGCGGCTGATCTCGCAAATGTGCCGGAGCGGCTCAGCGTTTTGGTGGGTTGAGATGCCTGAGGCTCCGCTCACCCCTGACAAGCGCACAATCGATCTTGACCCTGCCGGGATAGCGCCGCCGCCGCGCGCACCTTTTGTCGAGTTGGGACTCGCCAGCTGCTTCAGCTTCCTGCGCGGCGCTTCTGACGCGGTCGATCTGGTGCTTGCTGCCCAGGCTGCGGGCTATGATGCGCTGGGAATTGCTGATGTGAACTCGATGGCGGGCGTGGTGCGCATCCACACCGAAACCAAGACGCTCAAATTGCGCCCTGTGATCGGCTGCCGGATCGAGACAGTCGAAGGCCTGATTTTCCTCGCTTACCCCGAAGATCGTCCCGCTTATGGGCGCTTGTGCCGGCTCATCAGCGCCGGGCGGATGCAGACGCTCTCGGGCGAGTGGCAGGACAAAGGGGTGTGTGCGATCGACCTTGCGATGCTGGCAAGGCATACCGAAGGCGTGCAGCTGATCCTGCTGCCGCCAGACGATCTCGATGCCGAGTTCACCATTGCGGTGCCGAGCAATGTAATTGCCTTCCTCCGCGCCGGCCAAGGAGATGGAACCCCGCTGGCTGGTGCTGCTGAGGCGCAACATAGCGGGGCTCCGGATCAGGTCCGGGGCGGGGTGAATATAGAGCGCACAGCCAGTTTCGCAGACCTGCTCCCCCATATTGCCCAGCAACTCCCCACGCTCGGCCACATCGCCGCCAGCTACCTTTACCGGGGCGATGACATCGCCCGGATTGAGCGATTGGACGCGCTGGCCTGTACCCACGGCCTCTTTCTGCTCGCTACCAACGACGTCCATTATCATGCGCCCGAACGCCGTGCGCTACAGGACGTGATGACTGCGATCCGGCACAAGACCACAGTCGCGAAGGCCGGACACCTGCTCCACCCTAATGCCGAGCGGCACTTGAAGTCCCCTGCGGAAATGCAGCGCCTGTTTGCTCGCTGGCCGCATGCCATCGCTGCCGCGCGCGAGGTGGCTGACCGCTGCCGTTTCAGCCTCGATGAGCTGCGCTACGAATATCCGGAAGGTATCTATCCCGGCGGCCAGACCCCGCAGGGCTTCCTCGAAAGCGAGGTCTGGGCCGGGGCACAGCGCCGTTATCCCGATGGTCTACCGGCGACCGTCTGCCAGACGCTGGAGCGCGAACTTGCCTTGATCGCCAAGCTCGACCTCGCCCGCTATTTCCTCACCATCAAGGACATCGTCGATTTCGCGCGGGGGCAGGAGCCGCCGATCTTGTGTCAGGGGCGGGGGAGCGCAGCAAACTCTGCCGTGTGTTATGTTCTTGGCATCACCAGTGTCGATCCGGCCAAGCACCAGCTGCTGTTTGACCGCTTTATCTCCGAGGAGCGCAAGGAGCCGCCTGATATCGACGTCGATTTCGAGCACGAGCGGCGCGAGGAGGTGATCCAGTACATCTACCGCAAATATGGTCGTCATCGAGCCGGGCTGTGCGCGACCATTATCCACTACCGCCCGCGCATGGCGATCCGTGAAGTGGGCAAGGCGATGGGCCTCTCAGAGGACGTCACCGGTGCCCTCTCGCGCACCGTGTGGGGCGGATGGGGGCGCGAGATCAGCGAGAAGCATGCCGCTGAGACCGGGCTGGATATCACCGATCCGCACCTGCGCCGGGTGCTCAAGCTTACCGAGCAGATGATCGGCATGCCGCGTCATCTGGGTCAGCACGTTGGCGGCTTCATCCTCACCGAAGGGGCGTTGAGCGAGACCGTCCCGATCGGGAATGGCGCGATGCCTGATCGCTCGTTCATCGAGTGGGACAAGGATGATATCGACGCGCTCGGCATCCTCAAGGTCGACGTGTTAGCGTTGGGCATGCTGACCTGTGTCCGCAAATGCCTTGATCTGCTGACAGCGCATCATGGCCGTGCGCTCACCCTTGCCACGGTGCCGCGCGAGGATCCGGAGACCTATGCGATGCTGCGCAGAGGGGATTCGCTCGGGGTCTTTCAGGTCGAAAGCCGGGCGCAGATGAACATGCTCCCGCGCCTGCGCCCGAGGGAGTTCTATGACCTGGTGATCCAGGTTGCGATTGTTCGTCCCGGTCCGATTCAGGGCGATATGGTGCACCCCTATCTGAAGCGGCGCCGGGGTGCCGAGCCTGTGCAAATCCCTGCGCCTGCGCCTCAGCACGGCCCACCGGACGAACTTACCAGCATCTTAGGGCGCACGCTGGGCGTGCCGATCTTTCAGGAACAGGCGATGAAGATCGCGCTCGATGCCGCGAAGTTCTCCAGCCTTGAGGCCAACCGGCTGAGGAAGGCGATGGCAACCTTCCGCAGCCGTGGCATGGTCGACGAGCTTCAGGACATGATGGTCGAGCGGATGGTCGCGCGCGGATATGAGCGCGACTTTGCGCAGCGATGTTTCAATCAGATCAGGGGCTTCGGCGAATATGGCTTTCCTGAAAGCCACGCAGCAAGCTTTGCACAGCTGGTCTATGTCTCGAGCTGGCTCAAATGTCATTATCCAGCGGCCTTTGCCGCCGCGTTGCTCAATTCGCAGCCGATTGGCTTCTATGCTCCGGCCCAGATCGTGCGCGACGCGGCCGAACATGGCGTGCGGGTCTTGCCAGTGGATGTGAACGCCAGCGCATGGGACTGCACACTCGAAGGGGATGGAGAGGATCACGCCCTGCGGCTTGGGCTCAGGCAGATTGATGGGCTGCCCGAGCATATTGCTGCCGCCTTGGTCGGGGAGCGCGAGCAGCGGGGAGCTTATCGCGATATCGCCGAGCTGAGGGGGCGGGCAGGGCTGTCCCCGACCCATATCGAACGGCTTGCGAGTGCCGATGCCTTTACCTCGCTGGGGATGTCGCGTCGGCAGGCCTTGTGGGACGCGCGCAGCCTTATCCCGGCGCCCGATCTTCCGCTGTTCCGGGCCAGCGGCGTGCGCGAGGAAGGGGCCGAGCGCGCGCGCATTGCCTTGCCTGCCATGCCTCTATCCGAGGAAGTGGTGGCTGATTATCAGACCACCCGCTTGAGCCTGAAAGCCCATCCGATGGCCTTTCTGCGCGCCGATCTTGCCGCGCGCGGTTTTGTGCGCGCCTGCGATCTGCGGGAGCGAAAATACCGCGCGATGGTGCAGGTGGCAGGCGTGGTGCTGATCCGCCAACGGCCTGGCTCGGCTAAGGGGGTGACCTTCATCACGCTTGAGGACGAGACCGGCGTCGTCAATGTCGTCGTCTGGCCCGATCTCAAGGAAAAGCAGCGCAAGGTGGTGATGGGCGCAAGGCTGATGGAGGTGCGGGGGCGGGTCGAATATGATGATGAGGTGATCCACCTCATCGCCGCGCATATCACCGATGCGACGCGTGCCTTGCACGCGCTGTCGGACGATCTGCTCGAAGCGCCGCTGGCACGCGCTTACGAGGTCAACCGCCCGATCCCCGAACGTGGCCCCGGCGGGCATCCGCGCGATCAGCGCATCATCCCGAAATCACGCGACTTTCACTAGGCTTACTTGCCCAAGTTCAGTTCGCTTCGAGCGCGTAACCGGCAGATCGGACAGTGCGGATCGGGTCTTTCGCGCCATCCACAGTGATCGCTTTGCGCAGGCGGCGGATATGCACATCGACCGTTCGCAGTTCGATGTCCGAGCCCGTGCCCCACACCCCGTCGAGCAGTTGCCCACGGCTAAACACGCGGCCGGGGCTCTCCATGAAGAACTTGAGCAAGCGGTATTCGGTCGGTCCCAATTGCAGGGCGCGGCTGCGGCGCTGGACCTTGTGCGCGACCGGATCGAGCTTGATGTCGCCGACTTCGATCGTTTCGCCCGCCAGCGCCGGGCGGATGCGGCGCATCACGGCCGCAACACGAGCCAATAACTCTCTGGGAGAGAAGGGTTTTGTGAGATAATCATCAGCCCCGGTCTCAAGCCCGCGGACCCGGTCATCCTCGGCCTCGCGGGCGGTGAGCATGATGATCGGGACATGCGCGGTGTCCTTGTCGCGGCGCAGCCGGCGGCACACCTCAATCCCGCTGGTGCCTTCGATCATCCAGTCGAGGATGATGAGATCGGGCACCTCCTCGGAGGCGAGCACCAGGGCTTCATCACCATCCCCGGTGCAGCGCACGGCATAACCCTCGTTCTGGAAACGATATTCCAGCAGCTCGGACAGGGCGGGATCGTCTTCAACCAGCAGCAATTTGGCAGCGGACATAGGAACAGGTGCCTCCTCAGGCCCGCCACGCGGACCACGCCCAGACGCTATGTGTCAGATGCACGACAGTTTGATGAAACCGCACCGGATTTCAACAATCCCGTGACCAAGCCCCAATGTTTCACGCGAAACATCGTTCTGCGCGCCCTCTGGCGGGGGTCTAGCGCGGGCTAAAGGGGGTCTAACAGGGGTCTAACCCTAGCCTAAGACAGATCTGATGGGCCGCGAAAACTGCCACCCCCTCAGGAGCGCACCCCATTGCCCCATCCAAAGCCTCAGCGGTCACCCTCGGGCGGATAGGCTCCGGTCGCAGCAAAATGCACCATCTCGGCGACGTTGGTCGCATGATCGCCGATCCGCTCGATATTGCGCGCGACGAACAGCAATTGTGCCGCGCTCGAAATAGTCGAGGGGTTCTCGACCATATAGCTCACCAGATTGCGGAAGATCGAATTATAGAAGCCATCGACCTTGGCATCAGTGGCAATCACCTCGCGCGCCAGCTCGGGATCGCGCGCGGCATAGGCGGTCAGCACATCATGCACCATCTCGCCCGCGAGTTCGCCCATGGTGGGCAGCAGGGTCAGCGGTTCGAACCGGGCGCGGCCTTCGATCATGCCGGTGCGCTTGGCAATGTTCTTGGAATAGTCGCCGATCCGTTCGAGCACGCCGGCGATCTTCAGCGCCGCGATCACTTCGCGCAAGTCATCGGCCATCGGGGCGCGCAGGGCGATGATCCGGACGGCCAGCTTGTCGACCTCCATTTCGAGCGCATCCATGCGCTTGTCGCGCAGCACCACGCTTTCGGCCAGCGCCTCGTCCCCGCGCACCAGCGCGTCGAGCGCTTCGGCGATGGCGACTTCAGCGAGGCCGCCCATCTCCGCGATCAACCCACGCAGCCGGGTGATGTCTTCATCGAAAGCCTTGACAGTATGTTCAGCCATCAGCCGTAACGTCCTGTAATATAATCTTTCGTCCGTTCCTCGATGGGATTGGTGAAGATTTCCGAGGTCGGCCCGTATTCCACCATCTTGCCGAGGTGGAAGAAGGCCGTGCGCTGGCTCACGCGGGCGGCCTGCTGCATCGAGTGGGTCACGATCACGATGGCGTAACGCCCGGCCAGCTCATCGATCAGTTCCTCGATCTTGGCGGTCGCGATAGGATCGAGCGCCGAAGCCGGTTCGTCCATCAGGATCACCTCCGGATCAACCGCAATCGCACGGGCAATGCACAGCCGCTGCTGCTGACCACCGGACAGTGCGGTGCCCGAATCCTCGAGCCGGTCCTTGACCTCGTCCCACAGACCCGCGCGGATCAGCGAGCGTTCGACAATTACATCGAGATCGGCCTTCTTTTCGGCCAGGCCATGAATCTTCGGCCCATAGGCGATGTTCTCATAGATCGACTTGGGGAAGGGGTTGGGCTTCTGGAACACCATGCCCACCCGCGCGCGCAGTTGCACCACGTCCATCGCGGTGCCGTGGATATCCTCGCCGTCCAGCTCGATCAACCCGGTCACCTTGGCCGCGCCGATGGTGTCGTTCATGCGGTTGAAGCAGCGCAGGAAGGTGGATTTGCCGCAGCCCGAAGGACCAATGAAAGCCGTCACATAATCGGGGGAGATGTCGACCGACACTTCGTCGATCGCTTTCTTCTCGCCGTAATAGACACAGACATTGCGCGCGTGGATCTTCGCGCCTTCGTCAGCCATATTGGGATGGATTACAGTCACCAGCGTTTCTCGAACTTGTTGCGGAGGTAGATGGCAAGGCCGTTCATGGCGAGCAGGAACACCAGCAGCACGATGATGGCTGCGCTGGTGCGCTCGACAAAGCCACGGTCGATCTCGTCCGACCACAAGAAGATCTGCATCGGCAGAACGGTGGCGGGCGAGGAGAAGTCGGCAGGCGGGGTGGCGACGAAAATGCGCATCCCGATCAGCAGCAACGGCGCGGTTTCGCCCAGGGCGCGGGCCATGCCGATGATTGTGCCGGTCAGCATTCCCGGCAGTGCCAGCGGCAACACATGATGGAACACCACCTGCACGGGCGAAGCGCCGATCGCGAGCGCACCGTCACGGATTGAAGGCGGCACAGCCTTGATCGCATTGCGCCCGGAAATCACGATCACGGGCATTGTCATCAGCGCCAGTGTCATGCCCCCGATCAGCGGCGCCGAGCGCAGGTCCGGAAACAGCGCGAGAAACACCGAGAGCCCAAGCAGGCCAAAGATGATCGAGGGCACAGCGGCAAGATTGCTGATCGAAACCTCGATAATGTCAGTCCAGCGGTTACGCGGGGCATATTCCTCAAGATAGAGCGCCGAGAGCACCCCGACAGGGAAGGCCAGCACCAGCGTCACGAGCATGGTTAGCATCGAGCCCTTGAGCGCGCCCCAGATGCCGACTGACTGCGGCGATGTCGCATCCGAGCGGGCAAGGAAGCCCCAATCCCAGTTGCGCGCGAGCTTGCCTTCGGCTGCAAGCTTGGCCGCGAGCGTGCGCATTTCGGGTGGACCTTCGCCTTGCAAGCCAGCTGCCAGCGCCGAGGTGGTCGGCAGGTGAAAGGTCTCGCTGCGGGCAATAGCCTTGGGATCCTCTGCCAGCGCAGTGGCAATATCGCGCCAAGCCTCGGGCGAGATTTCGGCAGCAGCGTCCCTGCCCAATTGCTGCTCGGCCGCGGCGGCAACTGCATCGGGCAGGCCCTGCATTTCGAGCGTCTGCATCGCGCTCGGCGCGGTTAGCGAAGTGGCATCGCCTTCGATGCCGGTAGCGGGAAAGTCGATGGTGACGGCAAGCTCGGCACGCTGAAAGCCAGCGATGCCGTTGGCCAGCATATTGCCGAGCAGGAAGACCAGTACCGCGACCGAGAATACCACCGCGCCGAGCCCGATGAGGCGGAAATTGCGCTCGGCCCGATAACGCTTGGCAAGGCGCTGCTCGAAGGCCGGGGTACGGGTCGGGCCGAGCTGCTGCGGCACGGTTGCTGCAACGCTGGGAAGGGCAGGGGTGCTCATTCGTAGGCCTCGCGGAAACGCTTGACGACGCGTAGGGCGATAAAGTTGAGCGCCAGTGTCACCATGAACAACACAAAGCCGAGGGCATAGGCGCTGAGCGTGGCGGGGTGTTCGGTGCTTTGCTCGCCGGTCAGCAGCTTGACCACTTGGACAGTCACGGTTGACATGGGTTCGAGCGGATTGGCGGTCAAATTGGCGGCGGGCGAGGCGGCCATCACCACGATCATGGTCTCGCCAATCGCGCGGCTGACCGCGAGCATGACCCCGGCGACAATACCGGGCAGTGCCGCAGGAAACAGCACGCGGCGGATCGTCTCAGACTTCGTCGCCCCCATTGCGAGGCTGCCGTCACGCATTGCGGCGGGCACAGCGGCCATCGAATCGTCGGCCATGGAGGACACGAAGGGGATGATCATCACCCCCATCACAATGCCTGCAGCGAGCGCGCTTTCAGTCGAGGCGTTGGTAAAGCCAACCGCCAGCGCCGCATCGCGGATCATCGGGACGAGCGTCAGCGCGGCGAAATAGCCATAGACCACCGTCGGCACGCCCGCGAGCAGCTCCAGCAGCGGTTTCACC
>JBJTTE010000160.1:0-9683 GCA_046080005.1 Erythrobacter sp. | reverse complement strand
CGTCTGGCCGGGGTCGAAGGCGACGACCTTGGGTGCAGACGGCGGCGAACCGGCATGAACCGCTTCGCTCGGCGTGCCGCCTGCGAGTTCGACGATCAAGCCGGTCAGCAGATCGAGGCCATCCGCGAGAAACTCGGGATCGACCCCGCGTTCGAACCGCGTGCGGGCGTCGGACGAAAGCCCCAGCTTGCGCCCGGTCGCGCCGATGCGGGCCGGGTCGAAATAGGCGATTTCGAGCAGGACATCGGTGGTCGTCTCCGACACGCCCGAATGCTCGCCGCCCATGATCCCGGCGATGTCGTGGACGCCCTTTTCGTCGGCAATCACCATCATCTCGGCATCGAGCGTGTAGGTCTTCTCGTTGAGCGCCAGCACCTCTTCGCCGTCCCGCGCCCGCCGCGCGACCACCGCGCCCGAGAGCTTGGCAAGGTCATAGGCATGCGCCGGACGGCCAAAGCCGAGCATCAGGTAGTTTGTGAGATCGACCAGCAGCGAAATCGGGCGCTGGCCTGCGCTCTTCAATCGCGCCTGAAGCCAATCGGGCGAGGGGCCATTCCTTACACCCGTCACCACGCGGCCATAGAAGGCCGGGCAGCCCTCGGGATCGTCGGTGCGGATTTCGACCGGGTACGCGCCGCTCGCCGCGAAGGCCGGCATGGCGATCGGCTTGAGCGTCCCCAGCCCCTTGGCGGCGAGATCGCGCGCGATGCCGTATACGCCCATGCAGTCCGGACGATTGGGGGTGACCGCAACCTCGATCACTGGATCAGAGCCTTGGTAATCGGCAAAGCGAGTGCCGACCGGCGCATCGTCGGGCAGTTCGATGATGCCATCATAGTCATCGCCTAGCTCCAACTCGCGTGTGGAGCACATCATCCCGTTGCTCTCGACACCCCGGATCGCGCTCTTGCGCAGCACCATCCCGTTGGCGGGCACAGTGGCGCCCGGCAGCCCGAGCACGCCCTTCATTCCCGCGCGGGCATTGGGGGCGCCGCACACGACCTGCAGCGGCTCGCCCTCGCCCGTGTCGACGGTAAGCACTTGCAGCTTGTCGGCATCCGGATGGCGCGCGGCGGTCAGCACATGCGCGATGCGGAACCCGGCGAGCTTTTCGGCCGGGTCTTCGACGCCCTCGACCTCAAGCCCGATGGCATTGAGCGCGTTGCAGATTTCGCCCGCAGTCGCGGTCGTTTCAAGGTAGTCCTTGAGCCAGGTGAGCGAGAACTTCATGCGCGCGCTCCCACACCGGCAGACAGGGTCGGCTGGTCGAAAGGCGAGAAGCCATAATGCGCCAACCAGCGCGGGTCGCCATCAAAGAAGGCGCGCAGGTCGTTCATTCCGTATTTGAGCATCGCGATACGGTCGATCCCGAGGCCGAAGGCGAAGCCCTGCCATTCCTTGGGATCAAGCCCGGCAAACTCAAGCACGCGGGCGTTGACCATCCCGCTGCCGCCCAGCTCCATCCACGCATGGCCCGGCGCGTCGCCATGCCCGCCGACCAAGCGGCGGCCACCCTCGGTGGAGTAGCCGACATCGACTTCAACGCTCGGTTCGGTGAAAGGAAAGTAGGAAGGGCGCAAGCGCAGGGTAATGTCCTCGCGCTCGAAGAAGGCCTTGAAGAAGGTCTCCAGCGTCCACTTGAGGTGGCCCAAGTGGATGTCGCGGTCGATCACCAGACTTTCGACCTGGTGGAACATCGGCGTGTGGGTCGCGTCGCTGTCCGAACGGTAGACGCGGCCCGGGGCGATGATGCGGATGGGCGCGCCCTGATCGATCATCGCGCGGATCTGCACTGGCGAAGTATGCGTGCGCAGCAACATCTGGCCGCCAGCCGCATTGCGATGGTTGTGGCCGAAATAGAACGTATCGTGCATCGCCCGCGCCGGGTGGGTTTCATCCATGTTGAGCGCGGTGAAGTTGTGCCAGTCATCCTCGATCTCGGGACCCGTGGCGACCGCGAAGCCCAAGTCGGCAAAGATCTCGGCCAGTTCGTCCATCACCTGCGACACGGGATGGACCGACCCCTTGGGCGCCGCCTGCGCCGGCAGCGTCAGGTCCATGGTCTCGCGCGCGAGCTGCGCTTCGAGCGCCGCAGCCTCAAGCGCGGCTTTCTTGGCATCGAGCGCCTCGGCAATCTGCGCGCGGGCGGATTGGATTGCGGGAGCGGCGGCAGTGCGCTCTTCCACGTTCATCCCGCCCAGCGTTTTCAAGGCGAGGCTAACCCAGCCCTTCTTCCCGAGGGTTTCGAGCCGCTCGGCCTCCAGCGCGTCAAGGCTTGTCGCTGCCGCGATTGCCGTCAGCGCGGCCTCAGTCTGGGAAGTCATGTCAGTCATGGGTTGTGAATGCTCTGCACGCAGGATTTTCGCCGCCGCGCGCTAGCGGCAAATCGTCACGATTGCAAAGGACCTTACCGCCTAGGACACCGCTTCGGGTATCGGGACATGCAGGCCTTGCACGGCTTTGCCGGTGAGTGCCATGCGGCCGCGCACAGCCGCCGTCAGCAGCGGCTTTTCGACCCGGGCATAGTCGGAGGGACTCACTCCCATGAAACGTCGGAAATCCCGCACGAAATGCGGCTGGTCGTGATACTGGCAGTCGAGCGCGGCGAGCCATTTGAGCGAAGGATCGAGCATGAACCGCGCAAGGCTTCGCAAGAACCGCTGGCGGCGGAGCAACAGCTTGGGCGGAAAGCCGAATACACGATGCGAAAGCCGCTCTACGGTGCGCACTGTCATTCCCAGCCGTGCGGCAAGATCGGCGACTGTCAGCATCTCGGGATCAAGGAGAGCGGCATGAAACCTGAGAATCGTGGGGTCGGGCGCAGGTGCAGGCGCAGCGAAGATAGCCGCCATATGCGCTTCGATCAGCGCGAGTTCGGCCTCGGGGTCGCCATCGCTCGCGGCCAGGGCATCGGCTAGGGGTAAGAAGGCTGCAAACAAAGGATCGGCCGCCCCATCAACGACACGGTCAGCATAGTCGCTCGCAGCGCCCGCAATGAGCCGCGCCCAGCCCAGCGGCAAAAGCCCGATCCCCCAACTATAGCCCGAACTGATCCGAAAGCGCATCGCGCGGCTGGTCGGGCCAGTCACGACAAAGTCGGGGCAGTCGATCGGTTCCCCCGTGCCAATGATCGATTGCGCCCGGCCTTTGGTCAGAAATCGCAGGTTGGCCCATTCGGGATGGAGCCGGTCTTCGATCCACTCTGAGCGCGGCGAACAAACCGCATCGGTGCGATAATAGGTGGTCAGAAACGAGCGCAGTTCCGGGGCGGGCAAGGCGAAACGCAATTGCACCGTATCACTGAAGATCCCATGCATCCCTCGCTCCCCCGAGCCATGTCGCGTCCGTGCAAGATAAATAGAGTTGCAGGCCTAGCACCTGAGTGAAGTGCCAGTAAACGGGGCGATAGACCGGGTCGCGGGCGATCAGGCGGGGTGGACTCAAAGGGGTCTTGGTCGGCGTGGCGGGCTATTTGTCATTCGTCAGTCCGGGGCGAGCACCATCAGCGTCGGGGCGAGGGAGCATCGAGGGTCTGCGCGGCACTTCCCCAGATCCGCGCACGCGCCTCCATAAACGAGGTCAGGATCGGGTGGTCAAGCGCAGCATATTCGCTCGGGTTCATGGTCATGAACTCGCGGAACTCGCGCGTGAATTGAGCCTGGTCATGATAATGCGCGTCCATTGCTGCGGTCCACCGCGTGCCGCGCTCGAGCATGAAGGTTGTAAGGCTGCGCATGAAGCGCTGGCGGCGCATCAGGAGCTTGGGCGGAAATCCGAAATAGCGCATACAAATCCGCTCCAGCGTGCGGATGCTGGTCGCGCAGGCATCGGCCAGGTCATGCACTGAAGCATGATCGCCGTTCACCAGTGCGGCATGAACCTTGGCAATGCGCTGCTCGTCACGATTGGGGCGCATGGCGCGCTCCATCGCTGTGACCAGTGCAGCAAATTGTTCATCTACAGTGATTTCAGGATCGCACAGGACCTTGGTCAACCCGGCGAAATGCGTAAAGGCAGGATGCGCTGCCCCGTCGCAAACCATATTGGCACAGGCGCTGGCATCGGCATTGAAAAACCGCGCCCAGCCCAGTGGCAGGAAGCCGACGCCCCACATCCGCATCTTCCCCAATGTAAAGCGGCAGGGCAGCGTGCTTGGCCCGGTCCCGACGAATGGCGCGCCGCTCAAACGGGCATCAGCGATCTCCGAATCGGGGGTGGCACCGCAGAAAAAGCGGATATTGGCCCATTCAGGTTGAAGATAATCAGTTACACCCTCCGCGCCCTCGGGCAGGTCGAGCGTGAGGTGGTAGAAGCTGGTGAAACAGCCGGCGAAAGCCTCGGGCGGCTCGCGAAATTCGGCCACCAGCCGAGGGGCCGACATGTCGTCGGCATCATCCGGTAAAATTACATCCCCCATGCCCGCAGATAGCCCGAGATGGCGCAAATTTACAAGGATTTTGGCGCGTTTCTACCAGCCATAGCAAAAGGGGACAGGCGCCCGCAGGAACCTGTCCCCTTTTGAAACAATGGGCTGGAGCCGTAAGGCTTGCTTAGAGCGGTTTCCAATCTGGCTGCGCCAGATCAATCGCCCTAGATTCTTGTTTAGCCGCATTTTCCGAACCGTCAGGTGTTTCCCCCTGACTGGAAAACGCTCTAGGCGGGAAGTGCTGCCTTCGCCTGAGCGATCACGGCCTTGAAGGCGCCGCCTTCGTTCATCGCGAGATCGGCCATCGCCTTGCGGTCGAGTTCGATGCCGGCGAGCTTGATGCCGTGCATGAACTGCGAATAGGTCAGGCCTTCCATGCGGACAGCCGCATTGATGCGCTGGATCCACAGGGCGCGGAAGTTCCGCTTCTTCACCTTGCGGTCGCGGTAGGCATATTGCCCGGCCTTCTCGACCGCCTGGCGGGCGACGCGGATGGTGTTCTTGCGGCGACCGCGATAGCCCTTGGCCTGGTCCAGAATCCGCTTGTGCTTGGCGCGGGTGGTAACACCGCGTTTGATGCGTGGCATGTCAGTATATCCTTTTCTTCGTTCAGGGTGCCAAGCCTGCCCTCGCCCCCGCCCTTCCGCCCTTGATGCTACTTCCGGAAGGCCGGAAGGGCGGGCGCGAGGGCAGGCGAGGCGGCCTCAGCCCCTCAGATCAATCCAGCCCGTAGGGCGCCCACTTCTTGATCGTCGGCGTATCATTGGCCGACAGGACCGAGGTGCCGCGGTTGGTGCGGATATACTTCGCATTGTGGCTGATCAGGCGGTGACGCTTGCCAGCGACGCCGTGCTTGACCTTGCCGGTGGCGGTGATCTTGAAGCGTTTCTTCACACCGCTCTTGGTCTTCAGCTTGGGCATTTTCATCTCCTAGGTGAGACACGTCGAAACCGGCCTTGGCAGCCCTTGTCGCCAGGCAGGCTGATTGATTCGTGTCAGTGAAGTGCGCGCGCTTAGGCGGGGAGGGGCCGAAAGGCAAGCGCTTTGGGGGACGAGCTGGCTCTGCGAAGAACCAGCAGATCGCGGGCATACCCGTGTTGGCGCCCTGACAGATCAACCGGAGTCAGGGGGTCTCGATCGCCTCCCACAAGCCGTAGGTGGTGATCTGGCCGGTGTCCATTTTGACCAACACAACAAGTGGCTCGCTCAGTTTGTCAGGGATTTTCGGGCGCGCGCCGAAGAAGGCCACCACGTCCTGTCCGGGAAGGATTTGCGTCAACGAAATCCGATCCATGCCGGTGTCGACGCGCCAAAGCTCTTTGCCCTTGGTATCCACGCGCGAGATGATGAGCGCATCGCGGTCCGGCCCAATGCGCAGGTCCTCTGGCAAAGAATCCTCAGGGTCCGAGGGCCGAAAGCGGTCCTTAGTTCGTTTCGGCTTGGTGGGCGTTGCGACCAAGCTCTCCGGGTCGATGTCAAAGGCAGCACTGCGATCGGAGTTCACCAAATGGAGTTTGCCATCGACGATATCCGGGCCACGCTGATCGTCCCATATAGCAGCAGCGATCGAAGGGTTGGCCTTTGCCAAGTCCTCGGGGCCAATGAGGTCGCCGCTGCGGAGGCGCACCCCCTGCAACCCCGTCACATCGAACCAGAGCGTCTGCCCATCGCTGCCGATGATGCGCGCGCTGCTCAGCTGAACGGATAACTTTTTCGCCACGGGGATGAGCCGGGGTTTGCCGCCCTCCAGCGGGATGAGCAAGAGACTGACGCTGGCGGTGTCATTGCCGCCCCGTCCGGTGATCTCCGGCAGACTTGGGTCGGTGAAACGCATCAGCATGGCGATGCCGGCGTTTTCGGACCCGCCCTCAGCGTCGTAGCGGACGGCATCGTTGAGCGGCATGCCCTTCAACGGCGTGGTCAGCGTCTTCTCGCCCAGCCATAGCGCGCCCGCCAGCAGCACAGCGGCGATGAGCAGGAGATTGCCCAGTTTGGACCTCAGGTCCCGGTATCGGTTGACGAACGCGACCGCCTTGACTTGCTCGGGACGCTCCGCTGGCGGCGGCGGCACGACGGCGCCTTCCGCCAACCGCAAGTAAATGTGCCCCCCGTTTTCATCAATCTCGGCAACGCAAGACGGTGCGCGCTGGCGGATCACCTCATCGGCCACAAATCGCAGGATCGCGCTGCGGTCGGCCAGCGCCCAGCGATGCGCCCGCTGCCAATCCTCGCGCGAACCCATCGAGACGATGCTCACGACATCGCCGCCTCCAAACTCCCAATAGCCCTCGATCGAGCGCAACCCTTGACCGTAATGAACCTTGCCGTCGCGGCCATGCTCGACGATGGTAACCGAACGCCCCA
Source organism: Erythrobacter sp. (assembly GCA_046080005.1). Lineage (GTDB taxonomy): Bacteria > Pseudomonadota > Alphaproteobacteria > Sphingomonadales > Sphingomonadaceae > Erythrobacter. Next base: position 2,893 of record JBJTTE010000160.1, on the reverse strand, counting down.
TGCGATAATCCCCCACCGACCAACTTTGCCAGATGAGCGGCGGTGTTGCCATTGGCGAGGATGGGAGAACTCTGGCCTCGGCATGAGGAAGACCAAGGCCAAAGGGGCAGGGGGTCAACGCCGGCTGTTTGGTTGCCGACCAGCGAAAGGCGCGCGGCCGGTTTCAGCGAGCCAGCGGGCGAAGTCACCATGCGCGATCGGCTCCACCCCCGCCGGAAGCGGCGCGGTCCACAGATAGGCATCGGCGAGGATCATCTCGCCTTGCGCCCACACCGGGATCGTCTCCCGCGCATAGTCTGCCCCCTCGAAGGCATCGACCGCTGCAAGATCGACCCCGTCGCAGGTGTGCACCGCGCCAGTAATCGTGCCCTCGCCCGGCAGGAGCGCGGGATACCAGCCCTCGGGATCGGGAATGGCGAAAAGCGTGCCCGTGGTGGTCGCCGCCAGCCCCGGCCCGAGCCCGGCAAGGAAGGGCCAGTCTCCCAGCCCCTCGCGCAGCACGCCGTAGACGAACAGGCGCACGCTAGCCCATCGCCTCGAGCACATCCTCGAGCCGCGCGGGATCGCCGAGCGCGATCACCGTGCCATCGCTCCCGGCGTCCAATGGATTGCCCTGCCAGTCGGCCATCATCCCGCCCGCGCCTTCGACCACCGGCACCAGCGCGGCGTAGTCGTAGAGCTTCAGGCCCGCCTCGATCACAATGTCGATATGGCCGCTCGCGACGAGGCCATAATTGTAGCAGTCCCCGCCGAACACGGTCTTTTTCTGAGCCACCTGCTTGGCCACCGACATGAAGGCATCGGCCTCCAGATTGGTGAAGAGGTGCGGGCTGGTCGTCGCCAGCACCGCATCGCCCAACTCCTTGAGCGAGCGCGCCTGGGCGGGCTTGCCGTTGAACAGCGTCGGCTGGCCGATCCGGCCCACCCAGCGCTCGCCGCTCACCGGCTGGTCGATAATGCCAAGCACCGGCCAGCCATCCTGCAGCAGCGCGATCAGCGTGCCGAAGATCGGCCGTCCGGCGATAAAGCTGCTGGTCCCATCAATCGGATCGAGCACCCACTGCCGCCCGGCGCCTTCGTTCCGGGTGCCATATTCCTCGCCGATAATTCCGTCGGCGGAGAATTCCGCCTCGATCAACCGGCGCATCGCGGCTTCGGCGGCGCGGTCGGCTTCGGTCACGTAGGATTGATCCGGCTTGCGCTCCTCGCTCCACTGGCTCCGGAACAGCGGACGGATGGCCGCCCCGGCGACATCGGCTAGGCGCAGGGCGAGGGCGAGGTCCTTATCGGTCATGGGAAGCTTTCGAGATAACGGGGCGGTATCGCCGGGTCTGATGCCATAACGCCGACGAACCCTGCCGCAAGAGCGATACCGAGCGCGCCGACCAGCCTCGGGAGCGTGCGGCTCTCGACCCGCCAGGCGAGTGCGCAGGCAGCATGGATGAATAGTGCGGCGACGCCTGCGAAGTAGTAAGGGATGAAGAACGCCGCCAGACCCGCATGGAAACCCGCAGCGGCGAAATGGTAATTGGTGTCGAGCCCCAGCAGCAGTCGCCCCGCCCAGACCGCGCCGACATGGTTGATGATGAACAGCGCCAGCACCGCGCCCGAGATCGCCTGCGAGCGCGCCAGCCCCTGCCGCCGCTCGGCCCGCGTGCGCCAGATCATCGTCAAACCTGATCCAAGCTGAAAGGCCAGCGCCAGCATAAGCAGCGTTTCGGCGAGGAGATTGCGATAGAACGGGCGCAGCGCCTCCATCAGCGCGATATGCGCCTGCTGTCCGCCAAACATCGCGATATGGTTGCCGATATGCAGCGCCATAAAGCTGCCGATCAGCGCTCCGCTCAGCAGATGCAGGCGGCGTGTGCCCAGGTTGCGATCTTCACCAAGATGCATGGGGGCTCCAATAGGCGAAGGCTTCGGCCTGCCGCGCCTCAGTATAGCGGCGCGCCTCGGCACCTTCCCATTCCAGCGGCAGATCATCGTAGACGCCGGTGCGGCTGATGAACCAGCCTTGCCCCGGCAGGCCATCCGACTGGCGCACCACCAGCACCGCGAGCCCCGGCTCATCCGCCGCGCGTCCATCCTCGTCGATCCGGTCGAGCACCTTGCAGAGCTGGCGCATCAGCGGACGCGTGAAACTGTGGCCGATAATGTTGAGGAGCGCACCATAGGTGAAGGTCTTATGCGCACGGGCTGCTTCGATAAGCAGCCCGCGCAACTCGACCGGGTCAAACATCAATCGAACAACGAACTGACGCTGCTCTCGTCCGCAATCCGCCGGATCGCCTCGCCCACCAGCGGGGCGATGGGGAGGATGCGGATGCGGTCGCTGGCTTCGGCGGCCTCGGTCGGGCGGATCGAATCGGTGATCACCAGCTCCTTGAGGCTCGATCCGTCGATCCGCGCCACCGCGCCGCCCGAAAGCACGCCGTGGGTAATATAGGCCGTGACCGACTTGGCCCCGCCTTCCAGCAGCGCTTCGGCCGCATTGCACAGCGTGCCACCTGAATCGACGATGTCATCAATCAGGATGCAATGTCCGCCCGACACGTCACCGATAATGTTCATCACCTCGGATTCGCCCGGACGATCCCGGCGTTTGTCAACGATTGCCAGCGGGGCATTTTCGAGCCGCTTGGCGAGCGCGCGGGCGCGCACCACCCCGCCGACGTCGGGGGAGACGACCATCAGCGCCTGATCGCCGTAACGCGCCTGAATGTCGGCGGCCATCACGGGGGCGGCATAGAGATTGTCGGTCGGGATGTCGAAGAAGCCCTGGATCTGCCCGGCGTGAAGGTCGACCGCCAGCACCCGGTCAGCCCCCGCCTCGGTGATCAGGTTCGCCACCAGCTTGGCGCTGATCGGCGTGCGCGGGCCGGGCTTGCGGTCC
>JBJTTE010000159.1:0-7106 GCA_046080005.1 Erythrobacter sp. | reverse complement strand
CTGCATACCACCGGCGGCTATGGTGTATGGACCGCGACGACGTTTCACTACATTTTTGATTACCAGCCGGGCGAGGTGTTCTGGTGCACCGCCGATATTGGCTGGGTGACCGGGCACTCCTATGTCACCTATGGCCCTCTCATCAACGGCGCGACCGCGGTGGTGTTCGAAGGCGTGCCCAACTATCCCGATCACGGTCGGTTCTGGGATGTGGTCGACAAGCATCAGGTCAATATCATCTACACCGCCCCGACCGCGATCCGTGCGTTGATGCGCGAAGGAAATCACCACGTGACCAGCCGCTCGCGCGCCTCGCTGCGCCTGCTCGGCAGCGTCGGCGAGCCGATCAACCCAGAGGCGTGGCGCTGGTATTTCGATGTGGTGGGCGAGGGCCGCTGCCCGATCATCGACACCTGGTGGCAGACCGAAACCGGCGGCTGCATGATCACCACGCTGCCGGGCGCGCACGACATGAAGCCGGGAAGCGCGGGTCTGCCGTTCTTTGGCATTCGCCCGCAACTGGTTGATAATGAAGGCGTCGTCCTTGATGGTCCGACCGACGGCAATCTGTGCATCACGCATAGCTGGCCGGGCCAGGCGCGCACGGTCTATGGCGATCACGAGCGCTTCGTGCAGACCTATTTCAGCACCTATCCCGGCAAGTATTTCACCGGTGACGGGTGCAAGCGCGATGAGGACGGCTACTATTGGATCACCGGCCGGGTCGATGATGTCATCAACGTCTCGGGCCACCGCATGGGCACTGCCGAGGTCGAAAGCGCGCTGGTGCTTCACGCCAAGGTCGCCGAGGCCGCCGTGGTCGGCTACCCGCACGACATCAAGGGGCAGGGCATCTATTGCTACGTCACGCTGAACGCGGGCGAGGAGGGCACCGACGCGCTGCTGGCGGAGCTCAAGGCCCACGTGCGCAAGAAAATCGGTCCGATCGCAACCCCTGATGTGATCCACTTCACTGATGGCCTGCCCAAAACTCGCTCGGGCAAGATTATGCGCCGCATCCTGCGCAAGATCGCCGAGAATGACTTCGGATCGCTCGGCGACACCTCGACGCTGGCCGACCCCTCACTGGTCGACCCGCTGATCGAAGGCAGGCAGAACGGCTAGGCTCGGGCTGGCCATGTGGCATGCAAAAGGCCGCCGGAGCGTGAACTCCGGCGGCCTTTTTTGCGCCAGCTAGCGAGGCAATCAGCCTTCGCGGGTGCCCGACAGCGGCATCGCGCCGAATGCACCAGCGTTCACTGAGCCGGTCAGGGTATCGCCATCGATGGTGGCTTCGCAATCGAGCGTCATCGGCATCGGTACGACCATGTTCATCTGCCACTTGATGGTGTTGCCATCGACCGAGCCGCCCGCGATGTCCATCGAGCCGAGGCTGCCGACCAGCGAGCCCGAGAAGGTATCGCCATCGGGAACAACCGTGAGCGTGCCGGTCTGGTCGCCCATCGGGCTCTTGACGACGGTCTTATAGGTACCTGCAACTGACATGATCCACCTCCTCGTTTAGACTCAGGCCCTCGGCGACCCGGTTCATCGGCTGCGCTGTTTACACGAGTGTCAACGCGCTTCAACCGTATTTGGCTGGCAGCCTGCGGCCCATCGGCCGCTCATTGCGCTGCCACCTCGCGCCGCTCCATCGCTCGTTCGACTGCAAGCGCATCTGCTCCGTCAGCGCTAGGTCGTAACCGTCCTGCGGGTCTTGGCTTTTCCCAGCACGTCCTCGCGCCAAAAGTGCACCGGCTTCAGCTTGTGGTCGACGAATAGCCGCATCTGGTCGGTGTAGTGGGCGCTCGCTGGCCGCGTGCTTGCCGCGCCAAAGGGCTGCACCGATTGCGATACAACCTTTTGACCAGGCTGCCATTCGATCCACATGATGAAGCTGTCGCCATGCTTCAGACTGAGGCGACCGTCATCGTCGACATTCCACGTGGTAGAGGCGCGCAGCGTGTCCGAGCCGCCATCAAGCGGCAGATCAATCGCGCCCTGCCTCAGCCGCAGCAGATCTCCCATTGGTGGATCAAGCCGCCCGAAATGGGTTGTCAGGTGGTCGGCGGCGGCTTGCAGCTTTTTGCGCAGATCGGGGAAGGGCTTGTTGTTGTAATCGGCCGACATGAAGTCACGGATCATCAGCAGCGCAATAGCATCGGCCTTGCCTTGCCCGTCTGCGTTGAAGTCCCAGGTCAGCAGAAGATCGCGCGCCTCGCCTAGCTGCCCCTCGGCCTTGAGCCCATCGAGCGCATCGAACAGTCGGGCGACATAGCCTTCGCGCGCATAGCCGGTGTCATACTTGATCGCCTCGAGCGATTTGCGATCGAGCATGCTCGCCTCGGACAACAGCTTGTAGGCGCGGCGCGAGCGGTTGGTCTGCTTGAGCTCGATCCCCAGCACCGGAGAGAAGGCCTCTGGCGCAAGGTCGCTACCAGCCCCGGCAGCGGTGAAAGGCGTATTGTTGGAATTGTAGAGCCACCCGCTCGCCGGGTTTACGATCCGGGGCAGGGCTGAGTAATTGACCGCGCCCTGCCAGATCAGATCGCTGCGGTTGCCGGGCAGCACCGAACGCCAGTCGGCCTTTGCGCCTTCCGGTCGGTTCGGGATTGCGGCGTTATAGACATAGGCGATGGTGCCCGCCGCGTCGGCATAAAGAAAGTTGGTCGAAGGGATCGCGAGGCGCGCCAGCTGCGCTTCCCAATCGGCAAAACTCTTGGCCTTGTTGAGCCGGTAATAGGCGTCGAGCTGGCCAAGTTGGCCGATCCCACCGTAGCGGATGGCAAAGGCACCCTTGGCGTTCTTGATCACCGGCCCATGCTCTGACCGGAGCACCTCGCGGCGGATCGGCAAGACGACGGGTCCGACCTTCACCGGGAGCGTGACCCATTTGCTCTCCAGATCGCGCCACTGGCCGTCGAGCCGGTAGCGCTGGCCCGTTGCGTCCAGCTCAAGCTGGCACACGTCGATCATGTCGGGCGTATTGACCGTGTTGGTCCAGCCCAGCGTCTCGTTATGGCCGAGGAAGGGAAAGGGCGAACCGGGGAAGTTCGCTCCGGCAAAATGCCAGCCTTGGGCGCTTTCAACCACGAGTTCGTACCACGCTACTCCGCCGCGCAGCGGCTGGTGCGAATTGGAGATCAGCGTCGTGGTCCCCCCGCCTTTCGCAGGCGCAACAGCGAAGGCATTGGAGCCGAGGTGTTCGGCATCCTCGCCAAGCGGAAGCACGAGACTGCGCGCCTGTTTGGCTGTGGCGGCGGGGCCGGCGTCAGCGCCCGGCAGCGGTGGGCGGGGGAAACCGGGGATGTCGGGACCATGCTCGCGGCGCAGATCTTCGCCTGCCACCAGCGGCCCGATCACCCCGTCCAGCCCGAAAAAGAACGGCTGGCGCAGCGAGAAACCGGCTGCGACATCTACACCGCTGACCGGAAACAGATTGGCCAGCTTCACTTCGTCCGGATGCTGCTCGGCAAATTGATTGAGGCCCGTGGCATAGGCCTCGAACAGCGCGCGGGTATCGGCAGGGAGCTTGGGATATTCCCGCTCCGCCGTGCCGCGCGCATCGATCAGGTGGTAGACATAGTCGACCTTGGCCCCGTCTTCGCCTGCAATCGCGCCATAGCGTCCGCGCGCCATCGCCACCACGTCTTGCAGCGTGAAGAAATCGTCTTCGGCATGGGCAATCGCGACGCCATAGGCGGTGTCGGCGTCGGTCTTGCCGTAAATGTGCGGAACGCCCCATTCATCCCGGATGATCTCCGCGGAATAAGCCTACGCCGGACGAGCGTTCGCCGCGCGCGCGAAGAACGGCTCCCACGAGGCGAGCAACCCCACCGCCAGCACAAGCACCCCCACCAGCGCGATGGCGCCTCGCTTCAACCAAGCCATGCTGATCCTCTCCCCGATCATGTCGGCGTTTCATCGCGTGGCTGCGGGATGAGGTCAAGGTTGCCATCCCCTCTTGCCATGCGCCGGAAACAAACCCACCTACCTGACTAATACACCTCGCAGGCTTTTTTCGGATGCGAGCCTTGTGTTGCCAATTTGCAACACTAAGTTGATGTTGAAACCTGTGGAGGGGTTTGACCCAATGAATCTCGAGAAGTTCACCGACCGTGCCAAGGGCTTCCTGCAAGCCGCGCAGACCGTCGCGATCCGCATGAACCACCAGCGGATCACCCCGCTTGATCTGCTCAAGGCGCTGCTCGAGGATAGCGAGGGCATGGCGTCGGGTCTGATCCAGCGGGCGGGGGGCACACCGTCGCTGGCGCTGACGGCAGTGGATGGCGGCCTAGCGAAGATCGCGGCGGTGACCGGCAGCGGCGCGCAGGCGACGCCGGGGCTCGATCATGATGCGGTCCGGGTGCTCGACCAGGCCGAGCAGCTGGCCGACAAGGCGGGCGATTCTTATGTCACTGTCGAGCGCCTCCTGACCGCGCTTGCCCTGTCACAGACCCCGGCAGGCGAGGCGATGAAGGGCGCTGGAGTGACACCGCAGGCCCTCAACGCAGCGATCGAGCAGCTGCGCGGCGGCAAGCGGGCCGATAGCGCCGGGGCCGAAAGCACCTATGACGCGATGGAGAAGTTCGCCCGCGATCTCACCAAGGCGGCCCGCGACGGCAAGCTTGATCCGGTTATTGGCCGTGACGAGGAGATCCGCCGTACCATCCAGATCCTCGCCCGCCGCACCAAGAACAACCCCGCGCTGATCGGCGAGCCGGGGACCGGCAAGACCGCGATTGCCGAAGGATTGGCGCTGCGCATCGCCAATGGTGACGTGCCCGACAGTCTCAAGGGCCGCACTCTGATGAGCCTCGACATGGGCGCATTGATCGCCGGGGCGAAATATCGCGGCGAGTTCGAGGAGCGGCTGAAGTCCGTGCTCGATGAGGTCAAGCACGCTGAAGGCCAGATCATCCTCTTCATCGACGAGATGCACACCCTGATCGGGGCGGGCGCGTCGGAAGGTTCGATGGATGCCTCGAACCTGTTGAAGCCGGCGCTCAGCCGCGGTGAATTGCACTGCATCGGCGCAACCACGCTCGACGAATATCAGAAATACGTCGAGAAAGACCCCGCACTTCAGCGGCGCTTCCAGCCAGTGTTCATCGCCGAGCCGACGGTTGAAGACACCATCAGCATCCTGCGCGGGATCAAGGACAAGTACGAGCTCCACCACGGGGTGCGCATCACGGACGGGGCGATCGTGGCGGCAGCAAAGCTGTCCGATCGCTACATCCAGAACCGCTTCCTGCCCGACAAGGCGATCGATCTGATGGACGAGGCGGCGAGCCGGATCCGGATGGAGGTGGAAAGCAAGCCAGAAGAGATCGAGGCGCTCGACCGGCGGATCATCCAGCTCAAGATCGAAGAGCAGGCGCTGCAAAAGGAGACCGACCAGAATTCGAAGGATCGTCTCGACAGCTTGCGTGAAGAGCTGGCCAATCTCGAGCAGCAATCGGCCGAACTCACCACGCGCTGGCAGAACGAGCGCGACAAGATCGCGGCAGAGGGCCGGATCAAGGAACAGCTCGATGCGGCCCGGCTGGAGCTTGAGCAGGCGCAGCGCGAGGGCGATCTCGCCAAGGCCGGTGAACTGTCTTACGGCACCATCCCGGCTCTCGAAAAGCAACTTGCCGAGGCACAGGGCCAGGCCGCCAATGCGATGTTGCGCGAGGAAGTCACCGAAGAGGACATTGCCTCGGTTGTCAGCCGCTGGACCGGGGTGCCGGTCGACAAGATGATGGAGGGCGAGCGCGAAAAACTGCTCGCGATGGAGAGCATCCTCGGCAAGCGCGTGATCGGGCAGGCGCAGGCCATCGAAGCGGTTTCCAAGGCCGTGCGCCGCGCGCGGGCGGGACTGCAAGACCCGGGCCGCCCGCTCGGCTCATTTCTGTTTCTTGGCCCCACCGGGGTCGGCAAGACCGAGTTAACCAAGGCGCTTGCGGGTTTCCTGTTCGATGATGACAGCGCCATGGTGCGGATCGACATGAGCGAGTTCATGGAGAAGCACGCGGTCGCTCGCCTGATCGGTGCGCCGCCGGGCTATGTCGGCTATGAAGAAGGCGGGGTGCTGACCGAAGCATTACGCCGCCGCCCCTACCAGGTGGTGCTGTTCGACGAGGTCGAGAAGGCCCATGCCGACGTCTTCAACGTCCTGCTGCAGGTGCTCGACGACGGCCGCCTGACCGATGGGCAGGGCAGGGTGGTGGACTTTGCCAACACGCTGATCATTCTGACCAGCAACCTCGGCAGCCATTATCTCGCCAACCTGCCTGACGGAGCCGAGGTCGCCACGGTCGAAAAGGATGTGATGGACGTGGTGCGGGGACATTTCCGGCCTGAGTTCCTCAACCGGTTGGACGAGATCATCCTGTTCCACCGGCTTTGGCAGGAACACATGGCGCCGATCGTCGAGATTCAGGTGAAGCGCGTCCAGAAATTGCTCGCCGATCGCAAGATCACGCTTGATCTCACCGATCCGGCGCTGCGCTGGCTCGGGCGGGTGGGCTATGATCCGGTCTATGGTGCGCGGCCGCTTAAGCGTGCGGTGCAACGCTATTTGCAAGATCCGCTGGCCGAGATGCTGCTCGAAGGCAAATTGCCCGATGGCAGCACGCTGACGATCGATGAGGGCGACGGCCAACTGGCCATGGTGATTCGCTGATCGCGGCAGGAATTGTGGAAAAATCCCGAGCGCAGCCGCTCACCGATCAAGGGCTGCATTGGCAGGCAGGGCGATTTGTTGCGCCTGACCTTCCTAATGTTCTAATATTCAGGAATGCGCATACATTTTGTTGCTTCAAATCCTCCTAGCGCTGCATGAATGTGGGATTAACGCAACACTGCATGGAAAACGCCGGTCTTTTCAAAGGCCGCTTTGACATAAAAGTTCCATCACTCCGCAGGAGCGTCATAAAGGGGACTACGTTCGGAATGATACCCGCGCCTGCCACGGGGGCGTTTGTGTGGTGTGCGGGTCATCGACCGTTGTGTCTCCGGTTTAAGCAACTGGAGCGATCATGAAGAATTTTCACCGCCATTCGATAAAGTCCTTGGCCTTTTCGGCTTCCGCCATCGCCTTTGTGATCGCCGGGCCTGCC